>CAZFGM010000108.1:0-14640 GCA_964518515.1 uncultured Alcaligenaceae bacterium
GCGAGCAAGGCGTTGAAGGCGTCGGCATCGGCCAGCGACGCCACGTCGGTCATGGCGGCGGGAAAGACAAGCTTGCCCTTGACATAGAGCTGTCGCAGTCCGTCGAGGAACTTGCCGCGAAAGACTTTGCTGAGGGCGCGAACGGCAAAGAGGAACTTGGGCTTGGCCGGCAGCCAGTGCGAACGGTCGGCGGACAAGGCGCCGCCGGGGATGAGGCAGTGGACATGGAAGTGGGCGCGCAGTTGCTGGTCCCAGGCGGCAGTCAGGTGTTCCCTTTGGGTCAATTACCAGGCGTCCACAGAAGGTAGGTTTACTCTGCCGCTCGCTTTATTGATGTCCAAAGCGTCGCGGATTGAACAAGCCACGCGGGTCGAGCCGGTTCTTGACCTCACGCATTAGCCACTCGTCCGCGTGCGGCGGGCCCCAGACCGAAAGGGTATCCTTCCATGCCGGCGGACATCCCAGCACCACCACGCGTCCTTGACCCTGGGCAGCCCAATCCCGCAAGGATTTTACCAGCCAGAGGGCACGCTCCGGGGTCAAATCTGGACCCACATGCCCCAGGACGATGCCGTTGCCCGCATGCGCTTGCACCTGTGGGCGCTCGGGCAGGCCATCGACCTGGCGGCAAAAACCGGCCGTGGCGCTGGCCAGCAAGTTCGCCTTGAAGGTCAAGGTTCCTTCGCCGCGGGTGTAAGTCGGGAATTCTCCCAGGGCCTGCCAGAGGCTGCCCGCGGCTGAACCTACGCGCGCTTCCAGCGGATATTCGCCGCGCACTTCCCGAATCAATTGCTGCACCTGCCACTGCGCCGCCTCGGCATTGCTCTCGTAGCCCACCACGACCAGCCAAGGCGCTTCGGATTGGGCCGCGGGCATCGCGCGGGCGGCGTTGTGATTCACCAGTTCCACCGCCACCGGCCGGGTTTGCGAGCCCTGCAGAGTTTCCAGAAGGCCTTCGATCTTTTCCGTGGGGCACGCCAGCGTGACCAGGGCCTGTTCCTCGGGCAGGGGCCGCAGTTTCAGGGTCACCTGGGTGATGATGCCCAGAGTGCCGAGGCTGCCGATGAACAGCTTGCACAGATCATAGCCGGCGACGTTTTTCACGACCCGGCCGCCGGCTTTGATTTCGTGCCCCTCGTCGTTGACGGCGCTGATGCCGAGAACGTAGTCGCGCAGGGTGCCGTACCCGTAGCGGCGCGGCCCGCTGGTATTGGTCGCCAGGATACCGCCCAGCGTTGCCTGGTCCGCCTGCGGCACATCGATGGGCAGCCGCTGATTTTCCGCCGCCAGGATCGCTTGCAGCCGGGCGATGGCAATGCCGGCCTGCACCGTGATGGTCATGTCGCGCGCGGGATAATCGACAATCTGTTGAAACTCGGTCAGATCCACCGCCAGACCGGGTTGGTGGGGCCGGTTGCCCAACCCCAGCATCGTCCGGCCGCCGAGTGGATAAACGGCCAGGTTTTCGGCAGCGGCGCGTCGAACCAGGTCGCCCAGCTCCGCCACCGCCCGAGGCTGGTGTACCGGCAACGGCCCGAAATCATCGATCAGGCACGTGTTGTCGCCCATGCAGGCCGCATTTTCTCAGAAACGTGTCCCGCAACCAGCCGCAACATCGCTCGGCGGTCTCGCGGGACCCGGTTGGAACCTCATTATCTCGTTAGCGTATTTTACGAAAAATCGAAGGGGTTTTGCTCGCGCCGCCCGGAGCGGGGTAAGGGTTTCACGGGTGGTGGTAACCATTGAAGGTTTTCCGGTGCGGCGGGAGGAGATGCGCTCGCGGGTTCCTTTGCCGGCTCGCTAAACAGATTTTTCTCGCTGGCTCCGGGTGCCAGGCGTGGTCCGGGCGGCTTGGGGACCCGGCTGGCCCACCAAACGTACCCCCCGCCGGCCATCAGGACCAGAACGAACATCAGCCAGTTGATGAGCGTTGGGCTGAGGATTTCTTCCCATTCCAGGACATACAACCCAAACCGCACCGCGAAGACCAGGGGGAAAAAACTCAAAAAGATGGAGCCTGTAACTCGCGAGACTTTTCTGGAAAGGACCCAGGTCTCGGTCAGACGCACCTGGCCCAAGACAACCATGGCGAAGCCCAGCATGAACAGGAGAAAACCAAGGAGGAATAACATGAATCACCGGGCTTCATTGATAGGGGGTTTCAGGGATGCGAATTCGGATCGTCCACGGTCAATTTTTCCGCCTGCGCCGCGGCGTTCAATTGCATCTGGAGGGCGTCCTTCCACGGGCTGTCAAAGTCGTCCGGCGGTGGGGGTGTGTCGGGCCATGGCCCCGCCAATAACTCCCCGCGAAGACTCACGCCAGTTTTTATTCCGCGGCGCGGGCGGCGTGATACAGCGCCGGCACGGTGTCGCGGTGATCCCCCTGGATGTAGAAACTTTCGCCGCCGTCGGCCACGGTCCGCACCAGGATGGTTTTCCACGGCCGATAATAGTAGCGCGGATCGCTTTTGGGGGCCTGCTGCCGGGTGTCGCCGTCGAGCCCGATCAGGTCGAAGACCGCGGTGGTGAAACGGCGAATGTGCCGGCCTTCCTGGTGGGCGACGTTGCGGGCCATGGCCAGGGCCTTGAGGTACACTTCCGGCCCCATCACGGCCGAGCCGAAATTCAAGAGCACGCCGCCTTCCAACCCGGCCACGCTCTGGGTGAAGATGAGAAAATCCTGGTAACTGGTCTGGCCCAGGGCAGCGCCGTTGCAATTGGCATGTTCGTGAATGATGTCGTGGCCGATGCCGACGTGCACCGTCACGGGCACGCGCAGACGAACGCCGGCGGCCAGCAGACTCAGGTCCTTGTGCGGAAACGGCCCTTCCAGGATAACCCGCCCCAGGGTCTCGCCCATTCCCAGACCCTGGCGGGCCGCCGCGGCAATCACGTCGTTCATCCGCCCGGTTTCTTCCCACAGGCCGAACTCGCCGGTCTGGATGTAGCGGGCCACGCTTTCCGTGGTGGCGCCGATCAGGGCAAACTCCCAGTCGTGAATCGGCCCGGCGCCGTTCATGGCCAGGTGACTGATCAGGCCGCCCTCCATCAAATCGATGAGGAAACGCTGGACGCCGGCGCGCAGGACGTGGGCGCCCATGAGGACGATGCGGGCATGCTGGTTGACGCGGGCGGCGACGAGTCGTTGGCCGAGAACCGGCAGGGCCGGATGGGTAAAGGTCGCCGGTGGAGAATCCAGCGGTAAGACGCACCGCAAATCCAGGTCATGCTGACGGCGGGCGAGGGGCTGGATTTTTAACCGTGAACGGTCGAATGCGGGAAAGGACATGATACTCTCAGGTTGTAGGGCGGATTTTTAATCCGTCCGGGCGGATTGGAAATCCGCCCTACGTTGCTTTGCGTTAGGTTTGCACGGATTCTCCGGCCGCGAACCGCGACGCGTCGATTTCCAGCGCGCGCCAAAAGTCCGGCAGCGGCGCTTCCACGGTAATGGGTTCATAGCGAATCGGGTGCAGGAAGGTCAAGCGGCGGGCGTGCAGGGCGATGAGGCGGTCGCGCGGCAAACCGGCCGCAGGGCCGAACGACAGCTTGGCGCCGTAGATCACGTCGCCGCGCACCGGCCAGCCGCGCAGGGCCGCTTGCAGGCGAATCTGGTGCATCCGCCCGGTTTCCGGCTGCAACTCCAGCAGCGTGCCGCCGGCGCAGGGCGCCAAGCAACGGTAGCGTAAGCGGGCGTGACGGGCGCCCGGCGTGCCGGTGGGCACGGCTTCGGTCCGGGCCTGGGCCTGGATCTTCCGCAACCAATCTTCCCAGCAGCCTTCCGGCGGTTGCCCTTCTCCCTCGACGGCTCCCCAGTAAATCTTGGTGACCTGGCGATTGTGAAACTGCTCGGCCAGCCGCTGCGCCGACCGGGTTTGTCGGGCAAACAAGACCACGCCCGAGACCGGGCGGTCCAGCCGGTGCGGGATGCCCAGATAGACGCAGCCCTTCTTGTGATATTTGGCCTTCACATACTCCTTGACCTGAACTTCGAGCGAGGGAATGCCCGGCGGCGCCTGTGTCAACAGCGCGGGCGGCTTGGCCACCGCCAGGCAGTGGTTGTCTTCGTAAAGAACGGCCGGGGGGAAATCCATGGCTTCGGGCGGACTATTTCACAACGTCTTAAACCCGGCTGTGGGCGACCTCGTAGGCGAGGCGCAGCGTGGTGGCCCGCGCTTCCATTTGCCCTTCGTTGAAATGCTCGCCGGACTTGGCCTCGGCCAGGCCGGCGATGGCCAACGTCAGGGGCAACAGCCCCATGAATTCCTTGTATTTCACCTGTTGCCGGTCGGCGGATTCGACACTCATGGCGTCTCCCAGGGCGATACCTCGATCGTTAAACCCCGCCAAGTGATGCGGACGATTGGCTGCGCGATTACTTTTCCGCCAGGCGTTTCAATTCGGTTTTGGCTGCCTCGGTGCCGTAGCCGATCCGGACGACCTGGGCGCAGTATTTAACCAGCTCAGCCCTATCCTCCGCCCTCTTCTTTTCATCCGCCTCCTTGCTGGCCCACTGTTCCATTTCCTGGGCGATCCTTTTGACCGTGGCCTCGTCGTTATTTTTCTGGATCATCTGGCGCATTAGTGTTGGTAAATCTTCGAGATTCTTAATTTCACCGTTTCCTTCTTTCCCCACCAAGGTTTCCTTGTGTTCTGCAAGAAATTTGCGAAAATGCTGGAACTCTGGGCCCTCGTTCAGGACCGAGGGATCTTCCCCATTTTCCACCATTTCCGCTTTTCTTTTTTGGAGCACCTTATTGTACAGGTCGTTGATCCGGGTCCTCTGGTATTTCCAGCGTTCGTCCAACAAGTTGGAGAGATAAATGTATTTCAATTTGAGAAAATCATTTAGTTCCTCCGTATCCTTCTTGTCCATGACTTTTTCCAAGTCCTGTTGCCTGGTTTTGATTTTATCCGCTCGGGCTTTCAGTTTGGGTTGATACACTTGCATGTAGGTTTCCATGGTCGGGACATCGACCACCTTCATCATGCAATCGTTCCATTCGGAAACAACCACGATCCAATCCTTAATAAGGGAGACGGGGGTATCGCCGCCACAGCCGGTCAGGAAAAACACAACCAGAAGCAGGAACAGGGATCGTCGCATGGCTCACAACTTCGTGGGTGTCAAACCTTCCAGATCGCGGAGGAACTGCACCACCACCTCTTCACAGCCGGGGCGGCGGCGGGCGGTTTTGGCCGCTTCATACAGCCGTTTCAGGGCCGCCTGCGAGGCCGGTTGGTATTTCTGGTCCAGCTCGGTAAACGCCTCCGGAGACAACTCGGGCAACTTCCGTCCGCGTTCGTTTTGGTCCTCGATGCGCTGAAGAATCTTCTTCAACTTGGGCCTGGCCGTGGCGGCCGTATCCGCGTCCGCCAGGCCAGTTAGCAGATTCGCGGCCTCTTCGAGGCTGCGAATCTGTTCCTTGACCAGATCCTCGTGGCTGGGGGAGCCGCAGCCGCCGCTCACCAACACCACCAACGCCAGGACCCCGAAACGTCCGTGTTTCATGGCCACTCCTTGGAATGGGATACTTTTCGTGAATTAAATGCACAGCATTCCCACCTAGCAATCGCCATTCTATTGACGCTTGGCAATCGCTTCAAAATCGGCTTGGGCCTCGCGCAGTTTCTTTTTCAAATCCAGGATCTTCTCGCGGGCGCCGCTGTGTTTGGCTTCGACCTCGGTCAACTTTTCCTCCACGGCGCGCTGTTCTTTAACCAGGTTTTCAAGGGCCCGTTCTACCTGGGGGCGATATTTTAGGTAGAGTTCTTCCAATTCTTCCTTGGAAAGCGGTTCCTTTTCCGCCGCCTGCTTGAGCTTCCGGTCGAGCTCCAGAAGGGCCTTGCCGTCCTCCTTGAATTTGCCCGCCGCCGCGATGGCTTTATCCAGTTCCTTGTTCACCTCCGCCACTTTTTCCTTTTTCAGAGCGTCGGACAGACTAACCTTGACTTGCTTTAACTTGCCGGTGGAGGACTCCATGACCTTGGTCAAGTCGGAAATGAGGCCCTCCCGTTTGTCGGCTTCTTTTTTCTTCTTGGGATTCACCACCGCTTGCAATTCCTTGAGAGCGTCGGGCCCACCCGGAACTTGGCGCACCCGGCCGATCTCGGCGAACAGGTTTTTCTGCGCTTCGGTCAGCTTGGGCCGGAATTCCTTTTCCAGACGTTCCTTTTCTTCCTTGGTGGGCGGCTTCATGGTTTCGGCTTTTTTGCGCAGCTCGACAAAGCGCTGGGCGGCTTTGTTCAGGGCCGGGCGGGCGGCGGCGGCGGTGTCTTCGTCCGTCACGGTCTTGAGGGCGGTCGTGATCTGGTCCAGCGTGGCCAGCACCTCGCGGGTCACGTCGGCAAACGTCGGCGCCGGCGGCGGATCCTGGGCCAGCCCAAGCACCCCGCTCACGGCCAACAGTATTCCGGTGCAACCGCAGCGCATACTTCGCCGTCCTACTGCCGCTTGGCAATGGTCTCGAAATCGGCTTGGGCCTCGCGCAGTTTCTTTCTCAAATCCAGGATTTTCTCGCGGGCGCCGCTGTGTTTGGCTTCGACTTCGGTGAGCTTTACCTCCACGGCGCGTTGTTCCTTGTCCAGGTTTTCGACCGCCCGTTCCAGCTGGGGGCGGTATTTTTCCTTGAATTCTTCAATTTCTTCCTTGGAGAGCGGTTTCTTTTCCGTGGCCTGTTTGATCCGCCGGTCGAGTTCCAGAAGGGCCTTGCCGTCTTCCTTGATTTTGTCCGCCGCCGCGATGGCATTATCCAATTCCTTGTTCACCTCGGCCACTTTCTCCTTTTTTAGAGCGTCCGACAGACTTTCCTTGACCTGCCTTAGCTTGCTGGTGGCGGAATCCATGATCTTGTTCACATCGGAAATGAGGTTCTCCCGTTGGTCGCTGCCACAACCCGCCAGGCCGGCGGCCACAACCAGCATGCTCGCAAAAGCCAGCGCTCGCAACATCAGACGCTCCTTGACAGACCCCCGGCCCTATTACTTGGACGGTCAACCTTTTTTCTCTCGCCGGGAGGGAAAAATATTCTACTGCCTGTGAGTATAGCAAACGGCCCAGGGCAAGGCGATATGAAATCGACCGGCTTCTGGGCTCGGCTGTGCCCATCATTCCGGATCTGTTTTTTGGATCCAGTAGAAGGGAAAGAGTAGGATGAAGAGTAAGATTAGGAAGACGAGTAGGAAAAAGATTAAGAGGGAGAGAAGGATCTGATGGAGTTTTTTTTCTTACTCTTAATCTTGCTCCTAGTCCTCTTCCTAATCCTAATCGAACTCTTAATCTTGCTCTCTTCTTCGGGTAGGGAAGAGGGCCCCGGAAACCGTGGGGCACACCCCTGGGCTCTGCTTTGGCGTTACGCCTACGGAGAAGTTGGGCGAACTGACTACGTTTTTTTCCCGCCCGCGGTATAATTCTGATAATATTTTCCTGCCGCCCTCCCCGGCCGCGAACGGAGGAAGAGCGTTTTCCTACCTTCGCGGTTCCCTTGGACTTGCCATGCTCTCTCCACGTTTTTTCCGAGGTTGTTTGGGGGTATTTCTCGGCCTGGCAGGTCTTGCCGGGGCCCAGGATAAGGCCGGCACGCTCGACTGGCGGCTGCGGCAGCTGGAAAAAGACATCGCCGCCGTTCGCGCCCTGCCGTTCAAGGCCCCGGTCAACGCCCGCATCATTCCCCGGCCCAAGGACGCCGAGCTGAAAACCCAGGGCTACTACAGTCCCCGGGAAAAAACCCTTTTCCTGTACAACGACATTTCCGGGGCATATCAGAAAGGCGTGCTGATACACGAGATGGTCCACGCCCTGCAAGATCAGCATTTCGACCTGGCCAAGATGAAGGCCCGGCTGCACCAGGCCCAATATGACTCCGACGCCGAGCGGGCCCTGGCCGCCCTCATCGAAGGCGACGCCACCTACACCATGATCGAGGTGCTGAAAAAAGAACAGCCCAAGGTGGCCGGAATGCTGAATGTCCCCCTCGCCAAGGCCAAGAACCTGGACGGCGTTTTTCTGTATGCCGAGGGAGCGCGATACGTAAAGGCCCTGAAAGAGCGCGGCGGCTGGGCCCTTGTCAACCTGTCCTACAAGATGCCGCCACGCAATACGGCCAGTGTGCTCAACCAGAAAACCGTCCTGGCCACCGACCTTGGTCCCGGCCAGGTGCAGGGCGAGCTGGGCTTGATGAAAGTGCTGGCCGGCCATCCCAGGACGCGCGAACGGGCTTTCACGGCCGTCAAGGGCTGGCGCGGCGACCGCATTGTGCCCACCGAGCCGGCCCAGGGCACGGCCTGGGACGTCGTCTTCGCCGCCAAGGAAAATGCCCAGGCGTTTCACAGTGCCCTGACAGCTTTGAAGACGGCTCAGCATCCCGATTTTACCCTGCAACCCGCAGGGGCCCCGGGAGTAGTGGCCGCGCGCAACCAGGACGGCGCCCTGTGGGGGGTACTGCACCGCGACCGGCATGTCCATGTCCTCGAAGCTCCGGACGTGAAGCGGTTCCAGATCCTGCGTGATTACCTCGAAGGCCGGCTGTCCTTGACCGTCTGGCCGGCCGGGGCCAAGGTCCAGGGCAGCGAGTTCGGCCTCATGATCGACCACCTGCTCGGGGCCGACGTCATCTGCATCGGTGAAACGCACAATGCTTTGCTCCATCACCGCGTCCAACTACAAATCCTCAAGGCCCTCCATGCCCTCGACGATCGCCTGGCCGTCGGCATGGAAATGTATTACCGTCCCTTCCAGGAATCGGTCGATCACTATATTCGCGGGGAAACCAGCGAGGAGGAATTCCTCAAGGCCAGCGAATACGCCAAGCGCTGGGGCTACGACTATGCCCTGTACAAACCGCTGGTCGATTTCTGCCGCCATAATCGCCTGCCCGTGGCGGCCCTCAACGCGCCGAAAGAATTGACGGCGCGCATTTCCAAGGTCGGTTATACCGGCCTGAACGAGGTTGAGAAAAAACAGCTCGGACCCATAGATTTCCACGTCAAGAAACACCGTGACCACTGGTTCGAAGAGCTGCCCAAGCTGCACGGCCAGGAAAAAGCCACGCCGGAGCAAAAGGAGCGGTCCTACCAGGTGATGGCCGTATGGGACGATTTCATGGCCCAGAGCGCCGCCCGCTTTATCAAGGAGCGCCACCTGCGCCGCCTGGTGATTCTGGCCGGCAGCGGCCACATCGACCACCGCTTCGGCATCCCCGACCGCGTCGCCAAACACGCCGGCGTCCGCGTGGCCACCGTCAAGATCGTCACCGCCGGCGACAAGACCGTCACCGGCCTGGACGCCCCCGCCGATTTCGTGATCGTGGTTCGCTAGAAACCTGGCCCTTACACACCTGGAGAATTAAAGTTCGCTGGGCGGATTAGCGGGATCGAATCCTTGCCACCACAAAGGTCACGGCACCGTTTAATAGGGGGATCGAAAATGAAGGGGGAGGCCTGGTTGCGAAAGATGCAAAGCAGCCATCTGGTCACCGGCTCATCTGCCTTTGTGGAGATGGCCCTGAAGCCCTTTGCGGCCACGGCCTTTGAAGGCTTGCCGGGCGGATGGACCGAAAGGGCCTCTAGCTGGGCTTTGATTTCGGAGAGCTTCTTTTTGCCCATCATAGCAGTTTCCTCAAAATATCTGTCAGACGCTCAACAAGATGCTCCGCGTATTCGACGGTAACGCCCAAATCGGTCAGTTCCGCAGCAGCCTTCCACGCGAGCGTTTGTGATGATTCCGATTCACCGAGCAATATCGAACCAACAAGGGACGCCAGGATCTCCTCGAACTCCTCGCCGGGGAATTTCGCCAAGACCGGCCGCAATTTCGGATCACGATGCAACCGTTGATGGCCACATTCGTGCGCGATCAGCGCCTGCAAACGAAAATCGTCCGGGTCGGCATCCCGCTCGAACGCCTCGGCATACACCACCATTATATCATCGTCCGCCGAGGGGCCGCACGCGCCGCCTTGGAGCAGCGCTGGCGCGGGGAAGTGGACGCCAACCCGGAATTGCATCGGTAATTGGCAAGCCCGCGGACGCGTCTTCGAGCCTGCGGTGCCGCCAGTCAATTTCCAGACCCTCACACCCCGGAAAAGTGTCCACTTTAAAAATCCCAAACTGAGAAAGAGTCTTCATCAGCGGTTGTTGATCACGTCCTCCCCAAAAAACGGCCCAACCGCTGTCACACGGCGTTGCTCTCGGGATATTAGTGAACACCCAGCTTTATTCTCCAACCCGAGAGAGGAAAATTATCATGAAATCCTTTTGGTCCCATGTGGTTGTGGCCGCCGTTGGTTTTGGCATTGTTGTTCCGGCTCAAGCGGATGAATTCAAAGCCATCAAGCCGGACCTGGGCAGGGGCGCGGTTCTCCTCGGGAAATATGCCAACGTCGCGTCGGCCAAGGCCGGTTTGCACAAAGCCCTGGAGGAGCTGGCGAAATATTTCGATGGCCGGCCGAAAGTGCTCAGCGCCATGGGGTCCAAGGACGGCAAGGAGCTGCACGCCACGTTTGCCGCCTCCAAGGGCAAGGACAAGTTCCTGGGCCTGGCCCTGGTGGGCGTGCACGAAAAAGAAGCCACGGTCGGCATCGTTTACGACAAGGATTTCCTGTTCGGCATCACCGGCCGGAACCTGATGGAAACCTTACAAAAGCATGTGCCCGGTGCCCTGGGCAAAGCGGCCTTGCGCGAGCAGCGCCTGCCCGACGGCACCGGCAGCATCAAGGTCCCCGACGGCTGGGTCGTGACGGCGACCAAGGGCATGGTGTCGGCCGAAGGGCCGCACGGCAACGTCGATCTGGGCCTGTGGATGCAGGTGTGGACGCCGCAAGCGGCCCAGAACCCCCTCGGCCTGCGGCCGCCGCTGGTCGCGCCGTACCGCGATCCGTTCACCGCCTTCCGCGACGTCAACACGCAGTCCTACGCCTTGCTGGGAGTTCGGCTGAGCAACTTCCGCCTGCTCAAGAAAATGGACACGCCGGCTTTGGTGCCGGGCGGACAGGCGGCCTACCTGCACTATGAAGTCCAAGTCAGCGGCGCCGGCAAGCCGGCCAAGATTCAAGGGCTCGCCCAGGTATACATGAACCCCCTGGGCGACGGCACCTGGTTTTACTACGCCTCCAGCGTCGCCTCCCCGGCCGACAAGTTCAACGACAACGCTCCGGTGCTGGTGGAAATCTGGAAGTCCTGGCGCGTGGACGACTGGGTGATGCGCGACCGCCTGGCCAAGGCCCAGAAAAGCCTCGACGAGGCCTTTCGCCTGATCCAGGGCGCCAACGCCAATCGCCAGCGCGTCATGGCCCGCGCCGTCGATGACTGGGTCGAATACATCCGCGGCACCAACCTCGTCCACGACCGCCGCGACGACCGCCTGCACGAGGTCAACTTCACCATCGCCGACCGCCTGGTGGAAAACCTCAACCGCCGCGAGGGCTACGAGCGGTATGCAATTATCCCGCTCAAGGATTTGAATAATCCGTAAAGAGCTTTGGAACAAAAGCCCTCCCCGCGCCCCTGGCGCCAGGGGGGGTTGTTTGGCGCTTTCAGGGGGCTACCCTTGGCAATGCGGAAGTGGGGGTTTATTGTTGGGCTTGCTCTCCCCCGCGAGTGAGACGAGATAAGGTTGGGCTTGTTCCGCGGATTAGCTCACATCATAATGGTTGAAGTCCGCCTTCATTGGAGGAGACAATGTCCGCCACAATCCCTTTAACGATAAACCAGGAAGCCGCGGATTTTATTGCCGACAAAGCCCTGCAAAAACCGTTTCACCACATCCTGGACAACATCCCGAAACGCATCCCTGGTGTCCAAGCCATTGCGGTCTCTTTGCAGGAACCGTATGACCTGGGGGGGGAAGCTCGTGTGATTCTGGACGTCACCCGCGACCATCCAGGTTTAACCGACGACCCAACGGAACGGCAATGGGAACGTTGGGTCGTGGAAAACTTTCCTCCCGAGGAGTTTGAGCACTTCGTCCTTCTCACCATTTACAAGACTTTCCATGCAGGGTAGAGCTTTTCTGGACCTGGCCCGGGAATTGGTACTCGGCGGCACCGAAGCCCATTGGCGCGGCACGGTGGGCCGGGCCTATTATGCCTTGTTGTTGTGCCGGGAAACGCTCTTCCACTGGGGTTTCCGGCTGCCGCCGCGGGACAACGTCCATACCTTCGTGCGGTTGCGGTTCGTTTACCCTGCCGATGCCGACTTGAAAAGCATCGGCATGGCCCTGGAAAAGTTGGGCAGCGTTCGTAATCGGGCTGACTACGATTTGTCTGCTGTGCCGATTCTTTCTTCGGACGTTTACCCCCGCCAAGCAATACTTGACGCCGCTGCGGCCCTCGATCTTTTGAACGCCATTGTTGGCGACGCCACCCGCGGCGTCGCGGCTATTGCGGCCATTCGGAAAGCCTTTCCCTGACGTTCCGGCAGTAAGCGGCGAAATATTTCCAAAGTCCCTGGACTAGATTTTTCCCTTCTGGGATAATCGAGCGTTGAAGATTCCCTGGGCGAGGTTGCCATGACCAGCACATCGGCTATCCCTGTCACGATTGCCCCCGAAGCCACCACTCAGGTTGCCGAGTTGGGTTTGGAAAAGCAATTTCGGCAAATGCTCGAACACATTCAGCAAACCGTCTCCGGGATACGAACCATCACGGTAAACGTGCAACCGCCTTTCGATCTGGGGGGCGAGCCCTGTGTGATTTTTGATGTCCTGATGGAAAAACCCCCGCTGGGAAAAGATCCCACCGAAGAAAATTTTTCGCGCTGGCAAATTGACATTTTCCCTCCCGACGTCTACCAACATTTCATCATGCTTTTGGCATATGGTTAGACCATGCAAGGAAGAGCCTTCTTGGAATTGGCTCGGGAAGTGATTGCGGGCGGCACCGAGGTGCATTATCGGGGCGCCGCGGGCCGGGCCTACTACATAACTCGCGCAGCCGTCCCCAGATGAAATGTCCGTTGAGGGTAAGCCGCCCGTTGTTAATGACGCCCGCTATTCCTGGAGGACACGTCACCCCCCGATTTAAGGACGGGTCTTGCGCTGAGCCGCTAACCGGCCCCGCCGCCGGTGGCACCCAGCGCGGTGCCTGGCCGGCTGTCAATGATTAAAGCGAAACTCCGCCGACGCCAACAGCGCCCACGCCAGGTCCGGCAAGGCAGCGATGCGGTCGGCAGCGTGGCTTAGATAGTCGGCGACTTCCTTGCGTTCCTCGGCCATCGGTAGGCGGGTCAGCACGCTCAGGAAGAGTTCGTCGGCGATGTCGTCGGCGGTCTTGAGCTTGGCGAGGCGGTCGGTCAGGTTGCCTGGCCGCGGCGCCAGCCAGCCGCGCACCAGGGCGCCGTTGGCCAGGAACAGCGTTTGGTCGAGCGTCGCCTGGAAGCCAAGGTCGGCCGGGTCGCCCGGCTGGTTGCCGAACAAAGTCACAAACGGCGCCTCATTGGCCGACAACTTGGCGACCAGGGCGGTGTCATTGCCCTTGACGGCCTGGCGTTCGATGTCGATCAACCCGCTGGCCTGCATCATGCTCCAGGCGAGTTGCTCGGGGGAAAGCGGCCGCAGGTTGGCCACCGCGAACGCATTGGCCGGCACGTCCTTGACGCCTTTGGGCAGAAGGCTGGATCGCTGGTAAGTCTTGCTCAGGGCGACCTGGCGAAGGAAAGCTTTCATGTCATATTTCGATGCCGCGAAATTCTCGGCCAGGAGCTTCAACAGCTCCGGATGCGACGGCGGGTTTTCCGGATGATCGAAATCGATCGGATGGACGATACCGCGGCCCAGCAGCATTTCCCACAGGCGATTCGCGGCGGCGCGGGCGAAGCGGGGATTTTCCGGCCCGGTGATGTGCTGAGCCAGCTGGGCCCGGCGGCTGAACTTCGGCACCGGCCGCACGCCCTTCTTGGCCGGCACCTGGTATTCCTGGCCCTTGGTGAACGCCGGCTCTTTCAGGAGCGGTCCGTCCGGCAAGCGCGGCCCGGTGTTCTTGGTCACCTTGGCCACGAACACCGATTGATACGACACCTCGCCCTCTGCTTTCTCCGCGTAGACAGCCATGTTTCCGGCCTTGAACAAGAAGCTGCGGTTGAGGAAGGCGAACACGCCGTAATAGTGGTCCTGCTTGTAGGCATCGACGAGCGGGTGATCGTGGCACTGGGCGCAGTGCAGATTCATGCCCAGAAATAAACGGCTGACGTCGCGGGTGAGTTGGTGCGGCTCGCCTTCCCGATCTAGATAGAAGCGGGCCGGAGCGCGGTTCTTGGCATCGGACCCGTCGGCCGACAGGATCTCGCGCACCAGCTGGTCGTACGGCTTGTTGACGGCAAACGAGGACCGCAGATATTCCTGCCACTCCGCCCGCTTGACGTTCTTGTCGGGCCGGCGATCCATGAGCCAAACGTCGAATCCTTTCGCCATGTGCCGGGCAAATTGCGGGCCGGCGAGCAAGCGGTCGATCAGTTCCTGGCGCTTGTTCGGTGAAGTATCCTTGAAAAAGGCGCGGGCCTCGGCAGCGCTGGGAATGACGCCGGTCAGGTCGAGGTAAATTCGCCGCAGGAACTCGGCATCCGGCGCCGGATCGGCCGCTTGCTTGGCATAATCGGGCTTGGCCGCGATGTGCTGGTCGATGCGCTCGAAGAGCGGCGCCTGGGC
>CAZFGM010000109.1:0-5154 GCA_964518515.1 uncultured Alcaligenaceae bacterium
ACCGATGGCAGTCTTGCGGCGGGTTCATTGTAAGTATTGCGGGCAAACCTACCTCACCGCCGACCTTGATAAATGCTCCCTCTGCCGGAAAAGCGGAGGTCTTGGGGAAGCCGAGAGCCCGGAAACCAGGTCCCCTCCCTTGGTAGGGAGTCAGGAACAGGCGCCGGAAACCGGTCAACCCCGGGAGGGCCCCAATCTCGAGCCCGCGGGTAGCAGACCAAGCGAGTCCAGCGGTGGAGGGCTGTTTGGATTCTATCAGTCGGCAGCGGGGTTCATTTCTCCGGAGGAAACAGCTGTTCGAGAGGCTGGGGAGTCGGGTCCTCGGCATGCTTCCTATCATCGTCGCATTGTTCTGGTCGCCGCACTTTTCGGGATAGTCGGCGCGGCCGTCGGTATCACCTTTGGGTTATTGGCAGGAAGTGAAACCAAGTCGGGCAGGGAAGTGAGGGGGGTATTGCTGGCTCCCTTTATGTTAGGTGCCGCCGGTATTCTTTTGGGAGTCGCGGTAGCTTGTCTGTTTGCCCCCCGTGAGTTCCTCACCGGGCCGGTAGGTCAAAAATGGATGAAGCTGATTGGCACCAACAGCGTAACGGTCGCACGCATTGTATGCCTGATCTTTGGCCTGGTCGTCATGGCGCCATTCGTGGGGCTGGGGCTGTTTTGGATTTTGGCCGGGAAATAATCGGGGGTCATGAGGTGCCCCCCCCTTCAAGCACCCTTCAAATTGTCTTTGGTGTCACGACCCAACGACAAACCCTGGCAAGTTTTTCTGACTGCGAGTGCGTGACTCTTCCGCAAATTAGGGCGTGGGCCGGATGGGGATCGGGGTCTCGGCAGAGAATCACGCCGGGAACCTGAGCGCGCACCTCTGCGGCGGTAAACTCCACGACTCCGAAATCCGGATGTCCTTACAAGATCTCGTCGATTGTCGTTTCCGAGGCAAGGTAAACGGAAAGTTCCTGGTTTTTATCGCGAAAGTTCATGGAAGAGGGTCGCGGCTGACCCGTGATCTGATCCTGCTTAACCCGGTCGGCCCCCGGCGGGATTCGTCGCCACAAGCGGATGTCGCCGGACAAGGACGGATCGTCTTGGGGTGCCATAGCCTAGTTGCTTTGGAGGGACTTGGCTAACCGCGCAACAACCACTCCGTGAGTCGCCGAAACTGTTCCGGAGTTGCTGGTTCGTGGCCCTCCTCCATCGACCCATCCGCCGCGATCTTGAGCCAGCCGATGGCAACAGGCGTGAGAATCTCAACCTGCAGTTCGCGGCCGTCGTATTGCCACTCGAGCTGAACGGTCCCGGAAGAGCCGAGCACGACTCCAGGAACCGGCAACTCGTGATTCTCAAGCCAGCCGAGTACGGCCATCGCAGCATGGCATATGGCCGGTTGGAGCGCCAGCCCGCCGTGAGAATCCCAGTTCGCCGGCAACCGGGCCAACGCCTGAAGCTTCTCCATCGTCTGAACAAGCCAATCTTGACAGGTCGCGGACTTCATAATAACACTCGTATCCAGAGTTTTTTATTTTAACACACTGGCCAAAACCTTTGCCAGAGCGCTTGTCGTTAGGTCGTTGGAAAGAGTGCATGACAACTTCCTGGCCTCATTATAAGAAAAGGAAAAGGAATGTGGATGCCGCCGATGCCGCCTGTTTCGTCCCCCAAAGGCGCCCTGATCGATGAGGTGAAGTAATTCCGCCCCCGGGGTATATTCATAACGTCCAGCAGGCTACAGGCGGGACGGTCACTATGAGCAACGCCGCAAACGCCAATCTGATCCTGATCGGCGCCAGCGTGCGGGCGGCGGCCATGTCGGCGTTGCGCGCCGGCTTGCAACCTTGGTGCGCCGATCTGTTCGCCGATGCCGATTTGCAACGCCTCTGTCCGGTCGTGCGTCTTGACAAAAATTACCCCGCGGGATTTGTGGACTTGATCCAGAAGGCGCCGCCGGGGCCCTGGCTTTATACCGGCGCCCTGGAAAACTGGCCGGATATCCTCGATCGCATCGCGGCGACGCGGCCCTTGTGGGGCAATCCTCCCGAAGTGGTTCGCCCGGTTCGGTCCCCGCGCCTGGTGTACCAGGCCCTGCACCGTCGGGGCCTTCCCTGTCCCGAGATTGCCACTTCTTCGCGGACCGACCCCGGCAAACAATGGTTATTGAAACCCGTGCGCGGCGGCGGCGGACGCAACATTCGTTTCTGGGCCGGGGGAAAAGAAACTGTTCCTGCCGGATATTATTTGCAGGAATACATCAAGGGCGATCCCTGCAGCGCGATCTTTTTCGGCGACGAGAGCGTGGCGCTCTTGCTTGGCATCACGCGGCAGCTGGTTGGGCTTCCGAATTTTCACGCTCCTGCCTTTGGTTACTGTGGTAGCATCGTTCTTGAGCCCGAAGCGCAAGCGCGGGTCCATGCGGCGATCCAGCGCCTGGGCCAGGTTCTGACCGAGGAATTTCACCTGCGTGGTTTTTTTGGCGTGGATTATTTGCTGTCCCACGGAGTGTCCTACCCGGTCGAGATCAATCCGCGCTACACGGCCTCGGTGGAGGTGTTGGAATATGCCACGGGGATTTCCGCGCTGGGCTGGCACAATAAAACAGAAACTTCAACCCTTGCTGGCGCGTCGGGCTCAGAGAAATACGTGGGGAAAGGAATCCTGTTTGCTCGAAACGCGCTAACTTTTCCCGGCGAAGGCCCGTGGATGCAAACCCTGGCGGCTCCCTGGTCGCCGTGGCGTATTCCCGCTTTTGCCGATATTCCCCATGCCGGCGCCAGAATCCGCCCAGGCCAGCCGATGTTGACCTTTTTTGCGGAAGCGGAATCGGCGGCGGCGTGCCTTTCCCGTTTGCAAGTCCAGGCCGCGGACCTGAACCAGCGGTTTTTCGGGGCAGCGCGGGTTTCTTCCCGTGGGTAAAATCCACCCAAGACGCCGGCCCGTTTCCCCCATACAAAGCACGATACCCCAGCACCAATTTCCGTCCCTTGCAAGGGAGAACAGCGGTGGCCACTACTCCGACGCTCAACGAACGAGCCCTGCGGTTGGCCGATCACATGGCCGCTACCGCGGCGGCCCTGCGGATCGAGGCGCACACGACCGCGGGCGGCGGCCGGGTGCTGGATTGCGGCATCAAGACCTCCGGCGGGTTGCAGGCCGGCCTGGCCCTGGCCCGCGTCTGCCTGGCCGGCCAGGCCGAAGTCAGCCTGGTCCCCGGGGACGTCGCCGGCCTGCCCTGCCCCTGGGTGCAGGTGGTTACCGACCACCCGGTGCTCGCTTGCATGGCCGCCCAGTACGCCGGCTGGCAGATCAGCGTCGGCAAGTTCTTCGGCATGGGCTCCGGTCCGATGCGGGCGGCCTACGGCAAGGAAGAACTTTTCAACGACATTCCCGGACGCGAGCAGGCGCCCGTGGCCGTCGGCGTCGTCGAAACCCGCAAGATGCCCGACGACGCGGTGTTCGCTTTTCTCAGCAAGGCTCTCAACTTGCCGCCCGGCAAGATCACGCTCTGTGCCGCCCCCGCCGCCAGCCAGGCCGGCAACCTGCAAGTGGTGGCCCGCTCCATCGAAACCGCCCTCCATAAATTGCACGAGCTGAAGTTCGAACTGGGCCAGGTGATATCGGGTTTCGGCGCCGCCCCGCTGCCGCCGGTGGCCAAGGACGAGCTCGGCGCCATCGGCCGCACCAACGACGCCATCCTCTACGGCGGCCGCGTCGTCCTGTGGGTGCACGGCGACGACGCTCAGATTGCCGACATCGGCCCCAAGGTTCCCGCCTGCGCTTCCGCCGACTACGGGGCGCCCTTTGCCAGCATCTTCGAGCGCTACGATCACGATTTTTACAAAATCGATCCCATGCTCTTCAGCCCGGCGGAAATCGTGTTCAGTAACCTGAAAACCGGAAGCTGTCAGGTTTTTGGCCGGACTCGACCCGAAGTGCTGGTCCAGTCCTTCACCGGGTAATGATCCATGGCACGGTCCAAGGCTCGACAGGCCAAACCCTACGATGTCACTTTCAAACACCTGGTCGAATTTCATCCCGCGGACGCCCTGGCGCTGGCCGATCTTGCCGCGGAAGAAGTCGAGTTAGTCGATACCGATCTGTCCACGGTGGTGACCGCCGCCGACAAGGTGTTGAAAGTCAACCCGCACAACAAGCCGTTCCTGGTTCAATTGGAATTTCAATCCGGTCCCGATTCTGAACTGTTGGAGCGATTATTTTGGTATAATAATGCCTTATTCCGGCGTCACCAACTACCCGTTTGGACGGTGCTGTTGTTGCTGGTCCGGGGAGCGGACAGTCCCCGGTTAACCGGAAAGTTCGAGATTCGCTTACCCCAGGGGCGACTGGTGCATCACTGGGAATACCAGGTGGTGCGGGTCTGGGAAACTTCGGTGGACCGGCTTTTGACCGGAGGCCTGGGAGTCTTGCCGCTGGCCCCGCTCAGCGATGAGGCGGCGGGGCACGTTGAAGAAATACTGGACCGCATGGAGCGGCGGTTGCAAGCGGAGGCTACCGCCGCGGATCGTGCTTTCTTGTGGGCGGCCACCTATTTTCTCATGGGCTTGCGCTACGATCGAACTCATGGGCCAAATGATACCGGGAGGTGAACAAATGAAAGAATCCGTAACTTATCAGGCAACTCTGGAAGAAGGTCGAGTAGAAGGTCGAGCCGAAGGTCGAGCTGAAGGTCGAGCTGAAGGTCAAGCCAAAGGTGTTTTGCAAGAGGCCCGCAAAATGGTGTTGGGCCTGGGGCGAAAACTGCTCGGACCGCCTCCGGCCGACGTCGTGGCCGCACTGCAAGCGATTACCGACGTTCACAACCTGGAGAAACTCCTCGCGCGACTCCCGGACGTGTCCAACTGGCCGACCTTGATGCGCCTTCCGGGCCGGGGCCGCCGGCGGCGCAAATCGTGACCGAAATCCTCACCGCGCTTTCTTTGGATGGCCACCTATTTTCGCCGGTGGGCCAAATGATACCGGGAGGGGAACAAATGAAAGAATCCGTAACTTATCAGGCAACTCTGGAAGAAGGTCGAGCTGAAGGTGTTTTGCAAGAGGCCCGCAAAATGCTGTTGGGCCTGGGGCGAAAACTGCTCGGTCCTCCGCCGGCCGACGTCGTGGCCGCACTGCAAGCGATTAGCGACGTTCACAACCTGGAGG
>CAZFGM010000109.1:5254-14631 GCA_964518515.1 uncultured Alcaligenaceae bacterium
CCGGCCGACGTCGTGGCCGCACTGCAAGCGATTAGCGACGTTCACAACCTGGAGGAACTGCACGCGCGACTGCCGGACGTATCCAGCTGGCCGGCCTTGATGCGCCTTCCGGTCCGCCGCCGGCCCCGCAAAGCATGACAGAAACCCTCACCCAACCCCGTCCCCCGTGGAGAGGATTGAGTGAGGGGCGGAGAGTCAACTCTATGCCGGTCCCCGTCTCCTGTCCCCAGTGCCAGGCCGCTTGCCAGGTGGACGAGCAACACCTGGGCAAACGGGTGAAGTGTTACAAGTGCGGGAAGGCTTTCACGGCCGAGTTACCAATGGACGAAGACATTTTGCCGGAAATCGACGCCGCCGAGCCGGTGGATGGCGGGCCGCCGCGCCTGGACATCGGCAGCGCCACCTCGCCCGGCCGAGTCCGTTCGCGCAATGAGGACAGCTACCTCGTCCTGCAGGGCGCCTGGTCCAACCTCGATCGGCGGCATGAAATGGCGGTGCTGGTGGTCGCCGACGGCATGGGCGGCCACGAGGCGGGCGACCAGGCCAGCGGTTTGGCGATTCAAACCTTCGGCAACGCCTTGAACCCGGTGCTCGCGGGCGCCGTGAGCAGGCAGATCAAGGACCCGCCGGTGGCCGTCCTGGCGGAGAAGTTGAAGGCCGCCCTGCTCGAAGCCAACCGGGCGGTGTTGAGCAAAAGTCAAAAGGACCCGGCGTGTAAGGGTATGGGTTCCACGGCCGCGTGCGTGCTGCTTTGGGACACGCAGGCGGTGATCGCCCACGTCGGCGATTGCCGGGTGTACCATTTCCACGCCGGCCTGTTGACGCCAGTCACCGAGGACCAGACCTTGGTGGCCCGCATGGTGGCCCTGGGCACACTGTCGCCGGCCGAGGCTCTGGTCCACCCCAACCGCAACGAGGTGGCCCAGGCCCTGGGCCGCCGACCGGAGTTGGAACCTTCTTCGCACCAGCTGGTGCTGACCCGCGGCGACTGGCTCCTGATCGCCTGCGACGGCCTGCACGCCCACGTGGACGGGCCCGCCCTCGAAGCGGAAATGACCAACGCCCCGCCCTCGGCCCTGCAACTTGCCCATCACCTGGTGGCCCTGGCCAACGAAAAAGGCGGCAGCGACAACTGCACCGTGATTGCCGTGCGGTGTGTATAGACTTCAGGAAGGGTCCTGTCCCCTTTTCGGACAGCCTCTCACCAAGTTACCGCGTCCGCCCGACCTGAAGGGCGAACGCCATCGGGGTTTGCGGGAAACGGGCGGCGGCGCCGACGCGCTGCGTCTGCCGTTGCACGGCGGGGAAGAATTCGCGCCATTCCACGAAACGATCGCGGTTCACGTCGATGGCCTCAAGGGGTTGGCTCAGCAGGGTGATCAGCGACGAGGTGAAAAACCCGCCGCGCTGGGCGGTCCCGGAAGCGGATTTCCCGGTCTGGGCGGCGTTGATGTCCACCAGGCCGCGATGCTGCAAAAACAGCTGCCGGGCCACGGTCCCTCCCCCTCGGGTCGGAGCGCGTTCCGGGAGCAGGGGCATTTCGGTCCGCGCCAGTTCCTCTTCGGCAACCGAGCGGCGCAAGCCCGTGAGATCGGCGCAGCAGTCCGTCAGGATGACCGCCAGGCGCGGACGTTGCCGGGTCATGGCCCGGCGCAGGTCTTGACGGAGCAAGGTCCCCCAGCGGAGGGTCAGCATATGGCCGCGGCGGCGGTCGGTGGCGCCGTGTCCGCTGTAGAAAAACACCACCGCATCGCTGGGTCCGGTCTTGAGGTTGCGGTAATACGTCAGCACGCTTTGCGGCGTGGCCCGCGCGCCTGAAAGCACGGTCAGCGTGGCCCGCCGGGTCAAGCCCTGGTCGCGGAAAAACTCCTGAAACGCCCGTTGCAGGTTGACTCCATCGGTCATGATTCCCAGTGGGCCGGCGTTTTTGCCCTGGGAATCGATGACCAGGAGCACGTGGAGGCGGGCCGCTTCGGCTCCCTGCGCCGTGGCGGTTGGGGACAGGGTTGCCCACGCGGCAAGAAGGCCGGCCAAGAAGCCCAGGTTACGAAGTCGGATTTTTCTCATGGCATTCTCCTGAAATGGATTTCCCTAGCAATCCCCCCATGGAATTGCCCTGGCACAAGCACGTACAAGCCGGCGCGGCAACTGTTCCGCCTTGGCGAAAAAAATCAGCCCGAAGCCTCCGCCAAATGGGAAAGCCTCGGGCTGCTGTCTTGCCGAATTATCCTGTTATTTGCGGCGGGGCGCACCGATGACATAGTCGGGGTGCTTGGCCTCGTAGCTGTCGCGCACGGCCTGGGCTTGCGTCTGGGTGCCGTAAAAAGTGGTGAACACGCGCAGGGGGCTCTTGGGATCGTTCCGTTTCCAGCCGACAATTTCCCAATGGTATTTTTTGGCCGGCTGAAAGGGTTTCGCGGAACCGGGATGAAACGCCGCCGGCGTGACCCCGGGACGCTTGGGGCGTGTGTCATCAAACGTGATACGCCAGGACCCCTTGCTTGGTTGGCCTTGCGCCGCCACGGAGGCGGTTCCCCACACGGCCAGAAGACCGGCCAGGAACCCCAACAATCGACAGCGGGTTTTGCTCATGAAATAACTCCGAATAGGGACGAGGATTTGCCGTGGGGCAATTCCCCGATGGAATTGCCCTTGCAAATCTTGTACAAGCCGGAAGGACAACTGTTCCGGTCCCCGACCCTTGTATGTTCATTTCAAGCCACAAATAATGGTGGCAGCGTCGTGAGGAGGTCTGTCCCGACCCGCACGGTGAGAAAGCAACCTTTTTTGCCGCCCGCGCAATCACTTTGTCCTGGCCGGCGACGCCGACGAACAGCGGCAGCTTGAACTGGTCGGCATTCTTGGGCCATTCCAGTTGCATCAGGCCGAGGGTAACGAGGTAGGAGATTCCACGTCGGGCAGGGCCAGCGGATCTTTCGTAACCGTTCACCCCCTCTTCCCCGCCTGGAGCGACTGGTTGCAGTGCGGGAAAGGCATGGGCGGGTCTCGTAGGACAGGTTGTCCGGGCAACGAGTTTGGACAGGTTGCAAACCTGTCCTACGAGGTATGCCAGCGGTGAACGGTTACGTGAAATACTACCGCCAGGCGAACTCGCCGCCGGCCACGCCCCAATCCAGGCCGAAATAGCCCGCGGCCCGTACACCAGCGCTGCCCTGGCGCAGCATTTCCGGGCCCAGCACGATGCAGTCGGGCAGGCCGACGCCGGACAAAAACAGCGGTACGCGGTCGGTCAGGCGCATGCCGGCGGGGCCGGTGCCGGCTATGGCGCCGACACTGGCGGTCGGGCTGCCCGGACGGGGGCGGAGGAACAGGCAAGCCAGGTCGTCGCCTGTTTCTTTGCGCTCGCCAATGACGACGGCGCCGCGGCGAACCTGGACCGGACTGTCCTTGAGCAGGATCGGCCAGGCGGCGTTGGTGTCGGCGTTGCCGTAGAGAATGACGTTGCGGTGGGGATTTTTGCCCGCGTCAAAAGTAACGTCGGGAATCACTTCCACGGCGCCGTTGGCGCGGTACCAGAAGGTTTCGGCGTCGAAGCGGGCCTTGGCCAGGGCCCAGGCGTTTTCTTCCGCCGTTCCACGCGTGCCGTGAACAAACAGCATGTTTTCGCGGAAGACCTCCCGGAAGGGACCGTAGCGGTGGCTGCCCTTGTGCTCCAGGTTCCGTCGGGGCGAAACACTCCAGACCTTGCCTTCGCGCTGCAGGCGAAGCACCGGCAACGTGAGATCCCCTTGATTCTTTTCCGGCCAGGGAATGTCTTTGAGGGTTTGCCCATCCAGCTCAACCTGGATGGGCTTTCCCGGCGGCAAGTGGCTGAGATCGAGAATCAGGCGGGCGACGTTGTCGGTGGCGCCGCTGAAGCGGCGGTCGCCCGGATCGCAGCGCATTTTCACGCTGCTGAATTTTAATTGCCGGATCTGGGCGTCGATGGCCAGCCAGTGACACCAGGACGACACGGCCGGATTGGCGGTGACGAACTCGACGTGGCGCAGGCTTTCGGGCCGGGGCCGGACGCGGCGGGCGAAGAAATCGAACAGGGCGGGCCAATCGACGCACCCCTGGGTCGGTCCGCCCCACCAGTGGCCGGCCTTGGGCTCTTCGTGATAGGCCAGGTCGCGGTGGAAAGGACTCAAATGCTGTTTCATCACGCGGGCCTGAACGACCGGCACGTTGTCGTCGGCCTCGCCGTGCAGGACGTAGATGCCGTGGTGCAGGTAGTTGCGCGACAAACCGAAGGTGTCGCTGGAGTTATTGGCCCGGTGCAAGAGGTCCAGGATGGGCGTGGACGGCTCAAAACGCTTGCCGGCGCCGTAGGTCCAGAAGGTGATCCAGCCGGCGCTGGGGCCGATGGCGGCAAATTTGTCCGGATAGGTGGCTCCCAGGTGCCAGACGCCGTGCCCGCCCATGGAATGGCCGGTCAGGTAAACCCGCTGCGGATCGGGACGCAACTCCCGCTGAACCTGGTGAAGCACTTCCAGCGTGTCGAGCCGGCCCCAGTCCTCCCAGTCGAAGCCGAACGGCCGGCGATTGGTCGGCGCCACGATGTGGGCCCACGATTTGGAAGCATAGGCCCCGACCTGGCCGAAGGCATCGACGCCCGCGCCGTGCAACGTCAAGACCAAAGCGGGCGGCTGTTCGCGCCGGAGCAGCGGTTGACCGCGCACCGGGATCGCCGGCCGCACCGCGTAATACTGGACACTGCCGTCGATGTGACTGATGAAAGTTCGCTTGTACGGCTGCTCCGAGCCGGCCACGCGCAGGGTGAGCTTGGTCGCATCGAGGGCCCGCCAACCCTCTTTCTGTTTTTTCACCAGGCGAAGGGTGATTTCCAGCTTGCCTTCTTTCTCCTGGGCCGGGCTTTTCCAAAAAAAAGCCGCCGGCCGGGCACTCAAAGGAGGCAAGGAAGGAATAGGCGTTCTCCGCGGTTCGTCGTCGCCGGCCTGAGCTTCCACAAAACCATCGTTCAAGGTCTGTTGGCCGGCGTTGGCGACCACGATGGACCCGCAGAGGTCGCGGTCCTCGCCGACCCGGAGATCGGGCAGCGTCATGTCGGCGGTGTTGAAAAACGCCGCGCTTTTGGCGGGCGCCAGGCGGGCCTGCATCTTGCCCCGGCCCACGTGGAACAGCAAGTGGTTGACGCCCTTATTCAAGTGCACCGGCAAGCGGACATAGCCGTGGGAATAGATGTCGCCGGCCCGCGGCTGGCCGTTGACGTAGACCATGGCATGACCGCGGGCCTGGAGCACCCAGACGCCTGGCGCCTGGACGGACACGGTCCAGTAGAGATAGCCGCCGAACAGAGCTTTGTGGCCCAGCTCGCCGTCCTTATTGGCCTCCGCTTTTTCCCAGGTTCCCTTGCCTCCGCCCGGGCGTTCCACCAGGTCCCCGACCTGCGGCGGTTTCCACTTCCCCAGCACGATTTCCGCCTCGAGGCGATCCACATGAAACGGCAGCCGACCATATTGGCCCACGGGCGGCAAAATCAAGGCTTCCTTGAGCACGATATCCTTCGCGGGGGATTCATCGGCGGTCAGTGGAGTGACCAGGACGACTAAAACTAGGCTGCCAAGGAATGGAACAACCATGGTTCGGCGCATGGGAACTTCCAAAAAAAGAGGTTTATGTTGGGGAAAGTCGATCTGGTGGAGAGCCTATCGGGAAATGTTCGGAGAACAAGGGATTTTCCAGGATTTGTAACGGAAAGGAACAAGCGATCGCGGAGAATGGAAAACCCAGAGGGGTCTCAACTTCGGGGGAAAAAACAAAATTATCAGAACAGTCGCCGGCAGGGGCGTTTGTGATACTGAGGCACGATCCGTTTGAAGCATCGGCGCACCGCCAAGCCTCATCGCCTTCAGCCTAAACGGCAAACGGCGGGACAGGCGAGCGGTTTTCTACTTGTGGTCCTCCGCCAGGAGAATAACATTCCTGAAAGTACGCTCGCAAACCCCTTCTAATCCCGGGACTATGCCGGTAATCGTGGAGATGGCATCATGGGCCGCCGCAAGAAACAGCGCTACCAGACCCTCGGCGAACCGAAGATCGGCGGCGTCGGCCGCGTCTGGCGCTCGCACGACAAGCTGATGCAGCGCGACGTCGCTCTGAAGGAGTTGAAAGAGGAACATCGTTGGTCCCAAGAGGGCCATGCGAAATTCGTGTTCGAAGCGCAGGTGACGGCGCAACTGACGCATCCCAACATCGTGCCGGTGTATTCGCTCCATCGCGACAAGGACGGCACCGATCCGCGCTACACGATGCAGTGGATTGAAGGCCGTACTCTGGAACAGGCCGCCAAGGAATACCACGAGCGGCTCGGACAAGGGCGTGCCCAGCCCGCGGCATTCCGCGACCTCTTGAACCAGTTCCTGGTGGTGTGTCAGGCGATCCACTATGCACACAAACGCGGCGTGATTCACCGCGATCTCAAGGGCCGCAACGTGCAACTGGGCCAGGACGGCGAAGTCTTCGTGCTGGATTGGGGAATCGCCCGCGTCCTGGGCAAGTCCCAGGACGAACACATTCGTCCCGTGCAGGTGCAGGCGGCCGATCTGGCCGCTTCGCAACCCGGCTCGATCAAGGGCACCCCAAGCCACATGGCCCCCGAACAAATCAAGGGCCAAACCGAGCTGATCGACCAGCGCACGGATGAGTTCGGCCTGGGCGGTATCCTGTACGAGATTCTGACCGGCCGCCCTCCCCATGCTTGGGACGACGCGGCCACCGGCTCCGCTTCCGCGACCGAGCTGAATACGCAGGCTCTGGAAAAACAACTCCACGAACGCATCGCGCAAGCCGACATCCAACCGGCGCGGCAGCTTTGCTCCGCTGCTCCGAAGCCGTTGGAGGCCATCTGTAAGAAAGCGCTCGCCAGGGAGCCCGCCGACCGTTACCACTCCGCGGACACGCTCGCCCTTGATGTGAAACGCTGGTTGGCAGACGAGCCGGTGACCGCCTATCGCGATCCGTGGACGGTGCGCCTGCGTCGTTGGACGCGCAAGCACAAGACCCTGCTGACCCGGTCGCTGGCCGCGCTGCTCGTGGGGGTTGCCTTCCTCGTCTTTTTTCAGCAAATCTACGCCCTGAACCGGGAAAAGGAGGCCATCCGCAAGGTCGATCACTTGTTGAACGCCAAAGCCGAGGAGGACGTCTCCACCCTCTTGGTGGATTTGCGTAATCTGCAACGCTGGGCGGAGCCGTACCTGGTGGATCGGATCAGTGAAGGGCTGAAACCTGCCCAGAAGGAACGGGCATTGGCCGCTCTGGGATTTTTTCGCCCACGCGCTGCCGACGAAATTGTCGAAGTGCTCCTGACAAAGGACCAGGGACAATGGCCAATCTTGCTCGAACAAATGAAACAAGACGCCCCGGCTTCCCGAAACGCCTTGAGAAAACGCCTCCAGGAATTGCAACCGAACCAGGATGAACATAAAGCCGTTTTGTTGGCGAGCTCCCTATTCCTGGGGGATTGGGAGCATGTTCGTCCTTTTCTTCGCTACAGCCCCGACCCGACGTTGCGGACTCGCCTCATTCACCTCTTTCCAACGATGGGAGTGCGGGCATCAACCTTGTATCAGGACCTCAAAGCGGAAAAGGAAACAGCAATCCGTTTCGCCCTCTTGCTCAGCCTGGGACAATATCCCGCCGACTCACTGCCGCCTGACCTGATCGATCTGGCGGCGACACAGTTCGAAACCGATCCGCACCCGGGCGTTCATTCCGCCTGCGAATGGCTTCTCCGAAAGACAGGACAGGAAACCAGGCTGGCGGACATCCACCAGCGCTTGCGGAAGTCCCACCGGAGCTCGAAACGACCCTGGTTTGTCGATGGTCAAGGAAACACGCTGGTCCGCATCGCACCGAGCAAGGAGCCTTTCTGGATGGGGGCCAAACCGACAGAGACGGGGTACGAGGCCTCGGACGAGCCTCGCTATCGCGCCCGGATCGTTCGCCCGTTGGCGATGGCGACCAAGGAAATAACCGCCCTGCAGATGGAGACTTTTTTCAAGGAAACCTTTTCCCATTTACCGGAATGGAAGAATTTTGCGGATTTGCCCAAAGAGAAGAAGACCTTTCGGGCACGCAACGACCAGCATCGCCGCCGCGACGACCGTAGCCATTTCGCGAAAAACCCGCAGCAACACCAGGAGCCGGCTTCCTTCGTCAATCTGCCGTTGGCGGCGGCCTTCTGCAATTGGTTAAGCAAAAAAGAAGGACTGCCGCCCGATCAATGGTGTTACCCGCAAGATAGCATCGAAGCGCAGGCGAAGGAATGGCTCTTTGTTTTGTCCGACCTCCCGTTTGGTCACAACAATGGTGATGAAATTGTGCGTCAGGTCGATGTGCGGAAGCGTGGCTATCGCCTTCCCACCGAGCTGGAATGGGAATATGCTTGCCGGGCGGGAAGCCAAGCTGTTTTACCTTTTGGCACCGACCGCGCCTTTCTGCCGTCGTACGCCCACGGCAATCTCCTGAATACCACGCAACCCGCTTTCTTCGGCAAACTGTTGCCGGTGGGAAAGTTGATGCCCAACGATTGGGGACTTTTCGACATGTTAGGCAATGCCGCCGAATGGTGCCAGGACTGGCGCGCGGAAGACCCTCTAGACAAGGTCACGATCCGTCAGGATGCGGTGGTGGTCCAAAGCAAGGGAAGTCCCATGAAAGCCGCGGTTCGCGGTGGCGCGGTGCACGACCAACAATTGATCATTCATAGCTCCTACCGCATCGCGGTGGAAGTTGGCGACGAGCGCTCCGATTTTGGATTTCGCGTCGTGCGAACGATAGAATAACCTAAGCAATGTTTCTTCGCGACCTGGAGAAAACCATGAAATGTCATCTTGGCCTGGCGATGGGTATTTGCCTTTTCTTTGGTTCGGTGCATACCGGGTGGAGCCAGGGGAAACCCCAGCAGTTCTACGACGCCTGGAAATATCATGAGGTAAACAAACTCTGGCAGTGCACGTATTATTTTAAGACCAATCCGAACGAAGCGAAGTATCAAGCCCACCGGGTCCTGTACCGGCCGGGGGATGCCTGGATGTATTACCGCAATCTGAAGAAAAACGTCATCTGGTGCCGGGCCATGGCCAATCCGCCCGCGGGGAGAAAAAACATCTGGATCGTTCTGGCGGATAAAGACAAACGGGAATTCCTCAACCAGATCCCCGCCAGGGCCTGGGAACGTGCCGCCAGCCAGCCGACCATTCCCGGCACTGGCACTGGCGGTCCCAAGATGCTCCCGCCGCCGCCGGTTCCCAAATGATTGATTGTGGTTGGCAAACCGAAGAGGACGCGATGCCAACGAGTTCTTTGCCACTGTACCGCATGAGAGAGAATCCGCCCCTTTTCCCCTTTTCCCT
>CAZFGM010000110.1:0-14628 GCA_964518515.1 uncultured Alcaligenaceae bacterium
AAGTTTCACCAGGGCAAATCGTCGCGGGGAATTGGGATCAGCGTCGTCAATTAATTCGAACCAATATTTTCGGCCGTTGTACTCGCAGAGACCGTTAAGGGGCGCGTCCCAATAGTCGGAGAACCACAACAGCCGAATCTGGCTTCGGTTTATTTGCTTCATCAGGCCACGATTTTTTGAAGCCGCGATCATTACCTACAATCCTGTGGTGTTGGTAAACAGTTGCGCCAATTGCTGCAGGTTAACAGGATGGAATCCCGCCGCCCCTTCCTTGGGATGAATCAGGCGTCCGTGGTTTGGAAAGTTCGGCGTCGGCGCGGAAATCACATCGAAGCCCAGCTTTCGGACCTTACCGACTATCGCGGTCCCAATCGTGCTTGCTTTGGCACTGGCTGCGGGCTTCGAAAAACGGCCCGCCAATCGTCCGCTGCCTGTTTGGGCGTTCCGCCGATCAGGACCGAAATACCTGGCGGACTGAGCGATGCTTCCTGTGGCCTTAATTCCAGGTTGGTCGCGTTTCCTCCGCCGATACGGTGGCACACCTCATCATCCGGCGGCATGTGTCGGCCCCTGGCAATCTCATTTTCATTCTACTGAATCCGTTTGCGCATATCCCCGCCCACTCCCAGGTTCGAATAAATGCCCGATCCTAATTTAAAAGGGGATGTCCTTTTCTTCTTCCGGCCGGCCTGGACCGCTGCCGGAAGCATCCGGGTGGGGCTCGGTCGCTGAGGTTTCGTAGGAATCCTCCGCCGCAGTCGCCGGAGCCATGGGCCGGCGGGCGGAAGAAGAAGCGGCCGGTCGCGGTCCCCCGTCTTGGCGAGGTTCCAGGAACTGCACGTTATCGAGCACAACTTTAATCTGCTGTCGCTTTTGCCCATCATGCGTTGTCCATTGATCCAGCTTGAGATGCCCTTCCAGAAAAGCCTGATTGCCTTTGTGAAGATATTGCTCGACAAGGTCGGCCAACTTGCCGAAATCGCCACGATTGAAGGCGTCCACCTCCAGGAAAACGGGCTCGTCCTCCATTTGCCCGGTTTGCGAATTCTTGCGGCGATTATTCACCGCGAAACCAAATTTGGCGACTTTCCCCCCGTTGGCAAACACCCGCGTTTCCGGATCACGCGTCAATCGTCCAATCAGCATCACTTTGTTGAGATTAGCCATGAGGGGATCTCCTACAGTAGGGGGATCGAAGCGGAACTTGATATAGTATACATTCGTTAGGCTAGGAGAGACAAGTCCCTCTTATTTCCGGGGTCTGCGGGGACCGCGATCCAGCATATCCTCGCCCACGCCCACGAGGGCGTCGTCCATGGGTTCCTGCTGGATGTTGTGCAGGGCCGTGGCGTGTTCCTCGCCGCGGGCCAGGGCCAGCATGGTATCCACCCACTTGGGATCAATCCGCAGGATCAGCATGCGCAGAATCATTTCATTGAGGGCGCAATCGTGTTCGATACCGGCGACGTTCTTGCCCTCCGTGCGGAAATAGGTGAGAAAATAAATGCCCTTTTTGTGTTTACGGATGGCATAGGCCAACTTGCGTTCATCCCAGAGCCGGCTGGCCAGGATCTCGGCGTGATGGCGGTCCAGGAGGGCGTGCAGCAGTTTCTCGGCCGCGGGCATGTCACCGCCGACTTTGGCGGTGTCCAGCAAAAACATGCACTCATAGACGTTGGCTGGCATCGGCGTCTTACCTCTCATGTAGGGCGGATTTTTAATCCGCCCGAACGGGGGACGGATGGAAAACCCGTCCTACGCATTGTATTGATTCATCGCCTTGGCGATGCCCTGGTGAACCCAGAACAACACGGCCTGGGTCGCTACCAGCAGGGCATCCTTGATGACCAGGCGTTCCGAGGGACGGAACCGGCCAAGCACGTAATCCACGGCCCCTTCCTCGGGCGGGGCATCGACGCCGATCCGCAGCCGGGAATAAGCAGTCCCCAGATGATTCTGAATGTCGCGCAGGCCATTGTGGCCGCCGTGGGTCCCTTTGGCCCGGAACCGCAGCTTGCCCAGGGGAAGATTAATGTCGTCGCACACCACCAGCACATCTTCCAGCGGCACCTGGTAGAAATCCACGGCCTGGCGAACACACCGGCCGCTCAGGTTCATGAAGGTCTCGGGTTTGAGCAATAGGACCTTCTCGCCTTGATCCACCAGCTCGGCCACGGCGGCGTCGAAGCGGTGCCCAAAACCGTGGACGTTGGGGCCTTCCGCCAGGGCATCGACCACGGCAAACCCCACATTATGCCGCGTTCCCTCGTAGCGCTTTCCCGGATTTCCCAAGCCAACCACAATCTTCATGGAAATTCCGAAATCCGAATATCGAAATCCGAAACAAATTCGAAATGCAAAATCCAAAATCCGAAACCAGGTGACCTCGTTTTACAAGCACATTTGTTGTTGAATTTCGATATTCGGATTTCGAATTTGTTTCGGATTTCGATATTCGGATTTCGGATTTTATTTTTCGGCTTCCTCTTCTTCCTTCTCGACGCGCTGGCGGCCGATAACTTCCGGCTCGGCCTGTTCGGCGACCGGGGCCGCCGCCGCGGGCACCGGCTCGGCCTCGACGATCGGCGGCTTCACCTGCACGACGATGGCTTCAGGATCATTCTTCACCACCACCCCTGGCGGCAAGGTCAGGTCTTTGACGTGGATGGCCCCGTCGATCTGCAGCTCATTGATGGCGACGCGGATGACTTCCGGCACGCTCAGCACCGGGCACTCAATGTGCAGATTGTGCAGCGGCTGATCGAGCATGCCGCCGGCGGTCACGCCGGGGGCGGTGCCGCGCAATTCCAGGCGCACGTCGATGGTGATCCGCTCGTGTTCGGAAACGCGGGCGAAATCGACGTGTAAAATGTCGTGCCCGAGCGCGTCCCACTGCAAATCGCGAATGAGGGCCTTTTCCGTGGTGCCGTCGTGGCTCAAATCGACGACGCGCGCCCCGAGCCGGATCGCCTTGGACAGGGCGTCGGCCGACAGGGACAGCGACACGGTTTTTTCCCCGTGGCCATACAAGACGGCCGGTACCAGCCCCTGGCGGCGCAGCCGCCGCGCTTGCCGGGTGCCGTGCTCGCCGCGGTCCTGGGTTGTCAACGTCACCACTTCGGCCATGACTAACTCCTGCCAAACAAAAACAGAACACCAAAGGGTGTTCCAGGGGTGAATCCGAGGGGAGGAGTTATTATTTCAATCCGGGGAGAAGTTGCAAGGGGGGAAGGAGGAAAAACGCCCAAGGAAGGTCGAGCCGGGGCTGGAACCGTGGAGTTTCGCGCTGTCGTTTCATTTTGCTCGAATCAGCTGTTACTAGCTCTCGGCTTCTGCCAGGTCGAGTGCCCCTTTTGTTACTTGCAGATGCCCTACACCGGCATGGACTTGGCACTCAACTGGGAGGGACATCGCCATTATTACCGAATTTTGGCGAGGAGGCTATGGGCCAAGCTTTTCCAGGGCGGCGTCTATCCCCTGGCCGACGGCCAGGCCCCCGGCGGCGTCGAGGATAGTTTTCTCGGGCGCGGGTGGGACACGGCCAAATTTCTCGTAAAGGACCGGCAAGACGAACAGGTTCAGCAGCGTGGACGTGCCGAGGCCGCCGAGAATGACCAGGGCCATGGGGTATTCCACCTCGTAGCCGGGCTTGTTGCCGCCCAGAGCCAGAGGCAACAGGCCCAGGCCGGCGGCCAGGGCGGTCATGAGGATCGGCGACACGCGCTCGGCGGCCCCACGAACTATCAATTCGCGGCCGAAGGGGACGCCTTCTTCCTTTTCCAGATGGCGATAGTGGCTGACGAGCATGATGCCGTTGCGGGCGGCGATGCCGAGCACGGTGATGAAACCGACCAGCGAGCCCAAGGACAGCACCCCGCCGGAAAGGAACGCCGCCGCCACGCCGCCGATCAGGGCGAACGGCAAGGTCAGCATCACCAGCAGCGTCAGTCGGAAAGACCGGAAATCCATGTACAACAGCAGGGCGATGCCGACCAGGGCGATCGCCAGGGTGCCGTAAAGCTGCCGCTGGTTTTCCATGCGGGCCTGGTATTCGCCCAGGACTTCGGTGCGATAGCCTTCTTCCTCGGGCACACTTTTGAGGCGTTCCTGGATGGCCCGGACGACGGTGCCCAGGGCGTGGCCTTTCTCGATGTTGCAGGTGACATCGATGCAGCGCGAGGCCCTGTCGTGGCGAATGGTGTTGGGGGCGTTGGTGCGCTGGAAAGTTGCCAGGGCGCCGAGAGGAACCGTGCCGCCGGACGGGAGCTCGATGTCGAGGCGGCCGAGGGACGACACGGTGCGGCGAATGCTCTCGTGGCCCCAGACGTGGACCGCGAATTTTCTGTGGCCCTGGTGCACTTCCGCCACCGGCACGCCATTGACCAGGGTGTAGACCGCGTCGGTCACGTCCTTGGGCTTGAGGTCATAGTCCCGCGCTCGATAGGGATCGATAACCAGATTGAGTTTCGGCACCAGGACCTGCGGCTCGATCTTGAGATCGGCAATACCGGAGACATTTTGGATGGCATTGTGGACGGTGACGGCTCGCCCGCGCAGCCTGTCCAGATCGGGCCCGTAAATGCGCAGGACCACGGTGGCGCCGCCGCCGGCCACGACTTCCTTGATGCGTTCCTGAAGATAGGTCAACAGGTCGTGCTGGAAGCCGGGGTGGCGGGCCATGACCGCGTCGATCTTGCGGCGGGCCTCGTCGTAATCGCCGTCGAAGTCGCCCAGGCTGATCCACAGCTCGGCGAAGTTGGCGCCGACAACTTCTTCGCCGATCTCTGCCCGGGCGAGGTGCGAGCCGAATTGCCGCACATCGGTTTCGGTGAGCATCTGCTTGCCGACCTGGACAACGTCCTTGGTCATGGTATCCAGGCTGGTACCCGGCTTGGAAATCCAGTGCATGACGAAATCGTTTTCGCGGAACGGTGGCAGATATTCTTCCTTGAGCTGGAAATAGAGGACCCCGGCCCCGGCCAGGAGAAGGAAAAGCGCCCCGACAACCAGCCCCGGCTGGTTCAATGGCCCCGGCAATAAGCGGCGGTACACGGAACGCACCCAGCGAACCAAGGGAGCTTCCCGGCTTTTTTCCACCGCGCGCGGCAACAACAGCAGGCACAACGCTGGCGTCACCAACAGGGCCACCACCAGCGAGGCCATCACCGCCAGAATATACGCCAGGGCCAGCGGCTGGAAAAACGCTCCGGCCACGCCGCTCATGAAAAAGATCGGCAGACACACGAACACCACGATGAAGCTGGCGTAGACGACCGCGCTGCGCACCTCGAGCGAGGCGTCCAACACCACCTGGAATAGCGCGCGCGGCTGCGGCAGCAGGCGATTCTGCTTCAGCCGGCGGAATATGTTTTCCACGTCGATGATGGCGTCATCGACCACTTCGCCGATGGCGATGGACAGTCCCGACAGTACCATGGTGTTGATGGTCACGCCCAGGCGGTTGAGGATCGCCAGGGCGGCCACGATGGACAGGGGAATGGCCGTCAAGCTGATGACGGCGGTACGCCACTCGAACAGGAAGGCAACCAGGATCAAGGTCACGAGGATGCTGCCCAAAATCATGGCGAAGCGCAGGTTGCCCAGGGCTTGCTCGATGAAGGTGGCCGGGCGGAAGATTTTGCTGGTGAACTCGATGTTCTCCAGGCCCGGCTTGAGGGTTTCGATGGCTTTCTCGACGCCGCGGGTGACTTCCAGGGTGTTGCCCCAGGGATATTTTTCCACGACGACGAACAGGCCCGGCTCGCTGGTGACGACGTCGTCGCGTTTGGCGGCGATGACGCCTTCGCCGATGAACGGAGCGTTGCCGGTGTCGAGGTCGGCGATTTGCCACAGGTAAATGGGTGTGCCCTGGCGGTTGGCGACCTGGATGCGGGCCAGGTCGCGCGGGTGCTCGATGCGCGTGCTGAATTCGATGGGCACGCGCTGGTTATCGAAATCGTGTAAGCCGCCGCTGCCGTAGACCACGGACTTGTTGACGGCCTGCTTGACCTGCTCGAGGGAGATGCCGTGATCGCGCAGGTCCTGGGGCTTGATCTTGACGCGATAAATCTTGTCGTGCTGGCCGTAGGTCGAAACGTTGGCCACGCCCTTGACGGCCAACAGGGCCGGGCGAATGGTGAACTCCATGTAGGTGGAGATTTCCGTCTGCGCCTGGCGGTCGGTCAAGGGCTTGCCGTCTTTGTCCGCCATCAACGGCTTGCCGTCCTTGCCGCGCTTCGGGGTCAGGCCGATGTGCAACACGCGGCTGGTGGACGACAGCGGCGGCAAGACGCGCGGCGTCTTGACCTGGCGGGGCAAGCCCGGCGCCGCCACCTGCACCCGCTCGGTCACCATTTGCCGGTTTTCGAACAGGTCGGAGCCGCGCTCGAAAAACATCTGGATCGACGACAGCCCCTGCACCGACTTGGACCGCAGCGTGGTCATGCGCGGCAGGCCGGCCAGGGCGTTTTCCAGCGGAATGGTGACCAGGCTTTCCACCGACTCGGTGGACATGCCGGGCGCTTCGGTCTGCACCTCGACCATGGGAGGGGCGAACTCGGGAAAGACGTCGAGCGGCGACCGGGCGGCCAGGGCCACGCCGATCACGATCAGGGCGGCCGCCGCCGCCACCACGACGACCCGCTGTCGCAAGGCCAGATCCACCAGAGCACGCAGCATGGTAATATCCGCAAGGTCGTTTAGCCGCCGACCTCGGGCCGGCGCGGGGTTAAATCGGGTTAAATCCGGAAAAACACGGTTTCCTTTTCGCGCCGGCCCCCGGCGGGCGGCTATTTAAATGAAAACCTCAATTGGCCCCGCCAAAGATAGTACTCAAGCAGGTTGGGCTACTGGTGGGCACAGGTTCAAGGAAGTTCCCGCCCCAGGAAGGGGATAAACCGGCGCTGCCAAGGTGGCCCGAACATCCCGAAAATGCAAATGCAATACCCAGCCATTACCGAAGACAATGGATTCGGTGTAGAGGGTTATTTCCCCGTCGCGGATTACGTCAAACTCATCGAACTGGAAATCGGTGGTTTTGGACCAATCCACCGGGTTTTTCGCGAAGGGTTCCAATTCAGGTTCTCCTGCCAACTGGAAAGCCAGGATCACCAGGTTGCGAGGCGGAATGTCCTTACGCAAGATCAGGATCAGCCGATCGTCCTGGCGGGCGATGGTTTGCACTTGGGCGTCGTGCAGCAGCAAGGAGTTGAATTCTTGCACATGAGGGGGCAAGTGCGGTTCCATGTCCTGCAGGTGGCGCTCGTAGCGCTCGTTGGCTCTTTCCCATTCGTTCTCAGCGGCATTGACAATGGCCTCGTTAGCGGAGTGCAGCCGCTCGAAAAGTTCGCGCGTAAAGAATCTCATGGTTTTTTCCTCGCTGTGCGTTTGTCCGTTTCATAAAAAGTGTGACCTTCCGGGGGCGGCGTTTGTTGCTGAAAGTGGGGCAAGGCCAGCGGACCAGCCCGGCGGTGAGGCCATTGCAGCTTCGTCGGAGGTCCAACTGCTGTCTCGATGTTTCTGGCCAAGCGCCGGTTTGCGTCGGTGTCGCCACCCCGAACTACTACATCCCCACCAATTTTTCGCCGGGCAATCGCAGCGTCGAGGTCAATTTCCCGTACCCACAACACCGCCCCTGAAACTCCCGATTCTCTTTCCGCCTCATGAATCGTAGTTGGTGCGAGAGAGACCTTGCCGGCTGCGGTACTCATCGTTTTCCTATTTTTATCGAAATAGTTTGGCCGTGCCGAAGCGAATCCCCGTCGGGCGGTCCTGGTTTGGTCAATCGTCGTCATCGACTTGTTGTTTCTGGCCGGTTCACCGGCGGGGAATGGAATTCCGCGCTATACAACTTTGCCGCCCCGTGGAAGACGACGTGGTCGGTGTCAGCCAGGGTCCAGGCGCCTCCCTCCTTGTCGGGCGGAACCCGGATCACCACGCCTTCCACTTTCATTTCCTTTCCTTCCGCTTTCACTTGCACCGGGAATTCGGAGCCGACTTCCACGCGGCGACGCTGGAATTTTATTTCGTCCCCCTTGGTCTCGATCTCAAGGTAAACCCAGGCCCCGCCAAAAGCATCGAACACGATCGCCGAATAAGGGACCACCGTTTCCTTGCTTTTTTTCCCAAGAGGCACGTGCACCGTGACCATCTGGTCTTTCACGAAGGTTACTTTTTCTTTGCCCTTGTCCAACTCGTACAGGAGGTCGGCGGTGTGGCGGTCGCGGTCCACCTGGGGCACCAGGGAAACCCGGTCCTTGCCGGTCAGCGGCCGGGCCGTGAACCGGGGAGCGTCCTGCCCCGGTGGCAGGGTGCCCGGCGGGTATTTCAGGGTAACCCTAGCGGCTTGCGCGCTGTTGACGTGCGGCACATCAAACTCCGGCACCGGCACGCGAATCCATACCGGGTCCAGATCGACGACGGTGACCAGCGGCGCGGCCGCGGACACGAACTGCCCCGGACCAACGTGCACCTGGATGATGGTCCAGCCGCGCGGCGCCAGAATGGTTTTCGGCCGCGACGTGTTCTCGAACAACTTTTGCTTGGCCTGGGCGGTGTGCAAATCTTCCTTGGCGTGCTCGAACTTCAGCTTGGCCAGGTCGAGTTCCTGCTGCCCTTTCAAGCCATCTTTGAACAGGCCCGCGATGCGTTTCAGCTCGTCCCTGGCCACCTTCAGGCTTTTTTGCGCTTTGCGGACTTCGCCGTCCACGCCGCGCTTGAGCGTGGCAATTTGCACGTCCTCGACGGGTGACAGGACCGGTTCGATGGACAGAATCTGCTGATTGTCCAGGATTTTTTCGCCGCGGGCCGGAAAGAGGTTGTTGTCGATCGCCCGCACGTAGCCGGCCACCGGGGCGGTGAGGGTTGCCTCCCGGCCTTGCTTGGCCATGATCCAGCCGGTCAGAGGCAAGGTTTCCTGCACCTGACCGGCGGGAAAGGGTTGGCTGTGAACTTTGTAAGCTTTTTTGGAAATGATGACAAAGGCCAGGTCGCCCTCGGTTTTTGGTTTTGCCGGGGGGGTGGCGGTTTTGTCCCCGCGGCTGGGTCCGCCGCAGCCGGACAGGACGAACGCCAACACCAGCAACCCCATCCCGCAGCATTGGCAGCGCTTCATGGATTATTCCTCCCAAGCCCGCAGGTGAGTTCACGGGCAGGGTTATCTCTGACCAGCCGTGGCAGGCCGGCCGCCGTCTTGCATCTTCCTGCGCACTTCGGCCAACAGATCGTCCAAGGCCCCCTGCTGAAAGCTCCCGTCCACGAGGTCGTAGAGCGTCATCAGGTGGCCACCCTCCTTCCGGGGAACCTGCACATCGTGAAGGACATTCCCTTGTGAATCCAGCACCGTGCAGCCGACGAAATTCTCGCCAACGGACATCGGGCCAAGGGGGTAGATGCGCACCAGGCCCTTGTCGAGCATCAGGCGATATACCCCCGGTTCAGCCGTCGTAGTCCACTTCAGGGCGCCGGCCTTGGTACCCTCCCAAAGGTTCTTCACCAATTCTTGAAGTTTCGCGTTCATGGCGTTGCATCCTTCGTTGGTTCGTGGTGCAGCCTGCCACCGAGTCGTTCCAGCAGAGCCGCCAGCGCCTCCACGTTCCTGGCATGGTTCGCCGCCAGGCCCGTCGTCTGCTTGCCCAGCCGATAGGCGCGAATGTGCGCCTGGACAAGGCGCAGGTTGTCTGCACCCTCGCGGAGACCTTGGCGCTCGTCGTCCTCAAGCCCCTCTGCGTTTCGCAGCCGCTCGGCTACTGGCGGGCATTCTTCAGCGAAAAAGAGGGCTCTGTGCCAGTCACCCAGCCCAGCGGCGGTTCGCAGTTCTCGGACCCACATATGGAGGGTCGAGAAATCTGCCTCGCGGATGCCGTGTCTGACCCGCTCAAGCACCTGGCGCGTTTGCTCCTGAGCGCTCCTTACAGCCTCCTGCGCCTGCCTGGCGGCCTCCTCGATCTTGTGTTGTGCCTCAACGGTGGCCGTCTGGATCTCCCGCTGGGCCTTCCTGGAGACGCGTTGCGTCTCGAACAGGGTGTAGATAGTCACAAGGAAGCCGATGAGGCCGACAAAAAGACCCCAGATGCTCGCGACGTTGGCGAAGCTGCTGGTTTCGCGGTGGTAAAGAGCGATCACAAGGGTCAGGCCGAGAAGCAACACTCCGACCACCAGCACGAGAACCCAGACGACGTGCCAAACGTCCCGCTTGGGCATCGGCCGCGCTCCCTGCAACCAACTCTCGTCCTGCTTGCACCCAGAGGCGAGTCTATGGTGCCGTCACATCGCTATTGAGTATATAACACGGGCCCGAGAGCGGGCAATCCGACCGCCTTTGCCGCCAAGCCCGCAGGCGAGTCTTCGAGCCTGCGGGCTTCAGCCCAAAATCCGGTCCCAGCGCGCTTTATGATAGGCTATCTTCTGGGCGGGCGTCATGGAAGCGAAAAACGGCTGCGAGCCAGGACTTTAAATCGATGCCTTTACCCTCGTTCCATGCGCGCGTTTCGGGAACCAGATCGGCAATCGGAACATCCGCCAAACGTTGAGGCATTGGAATCGCCGGCGGCGAACGATGAAGCTCACCTACCGGGCCGGCCTGAGAACCGCAATAGCACGAGAAACCGTCATGCCGGCCCGGTCAGGTGGAGCGTTTTGTTAGCTGCTCGCCCACGCACGGGCAAATGTCGTTCAAGATACCCCTCCTCCACTAGCAGCGGAATGATCTTGGTGATTGCGGGGATCGTGACCTCTGGGACAACGACTTGGCCGAATTCATAGTAATATGACTGGCCCGATTGTAGGGTCGCCTCAATGTCCTGCGACAGGCGGACAGGATCAATGAACATGACTTGATAACGGCAACCGTCTTCGCATTCGAGAAAGGCGTAGACAAAGCCCTTGCGTTCCATTTCCCATTCATCACGATCCGTGAACCCATCGGGAAACACGAGCCGCGGCACCTTGCAGGTTGGTTCCATTAGACTGGCCCTTCTAGGAGATCGGTTCCAAGACAACTTGCTTCAACAACCCCTCAAACCGTTCCACAGGCATTTCAACTTTCGGCCCTGATTTCGTGGTGTCCGGGGCTCTTTCCTTGGTGCACGATTTCCAGCTCATCTGGGATTGACTTTACCCGATGAGGCACACCATGTTTCGCCGCATCCGCGGGGTCCAACTCCAACCAGACGCCGCGAGTCGGCTGGACCTTTCCGTTCTTGATCTTGACTTCGCCGAGGTTGTACTTGGGCGTCAGATCTCCGCCAGCCCTTTCTGGGAAACTGGGCAACGAGACGGATCGAGGGCAGCGCATCACGCACAACAGCCTCGACGATCTCCTGAGGGGCGTTAGTTTCACTCCCCACCGCACGAATGACATCAACGACCCGCTTATCGATCATTTGCGCTTTCCTTCGGCGGATTGCGGAATCGGATCAGCCCCTACGTCCCATCTTTACGCAGCGTTTGGATCCTTGTAGCTTGGATCGATAGATCGAACATATTCTAGTTGCCTAGGCGTCAACGGCAGTCCCATATCGAGGTGGAACCAGATGCAGTTTTCGATCCAGAACCGATATATGAACTCATTGAATGACTTGGCAGCGAGCGCAGAGTACTTCTTTGCGATGTCGACTGAGTCTGCCTTTTTTTCGAAGTCGATTGTATCGAGAAACGGTTCATCACCATCGCCCGATGACGAGATCACAAAGGGCGATTCATCAGCGGGCAGATACAAGTACCAGCATACGCACACCTGCTGATCGTTCAGGAACCGAATGACATGGTCGCCAGCACGAAACGGGCTTTCGATGACCTTCGCGGGGAGGTCGAAGTAGCATGCGGTGCAGGACGGTATTCGATTTTGAAGTTGGAACGAACCGGTTAGCTGCACAAACGTGTCGGGCAAGCCAAGATTAAGTGCCCGTGCCTGCGCCATGATCGGTTCGCGTTTCTCCATGTACGTTTTCTGAGCTTCCTCGTCAGGTCGATAAACGCGCATTTCCTCGTCGATCTTAGGATGAAGAGGTGTTAGCCATGCAAGGTAGGGGTCAATTTGGGGAACCCGGGGAAGCAAATTGTAGTCTGTCTGTTCGTAGGTATGGCTGCTGGGTCGCAGGACGGGAAGCCCGAACATCATCCATCCCGGCTGGAAGATTTCCGATGCTTTCATGGACGTTCCCTTTGCCGCCAAACTAGATTAATTTGGCAAAGCACTTTGCATAAAACGGCGATAATTGCAGAGCGCGCTGCATACCAAGCCCGCGGGCGAGTCTTCGAGCCTGCGGGGTTCAGCCCAGAATCCGGTCCCAGCGCGCTTTATGATAGGCTATCTTTTGGGCGGGCGTCATGGAAGCGAAATCCGGCGCGCCGTCGGCCGATGGTTCCGAGACCTTCGCCCCCCGGGGAACGCTCCCCTGCGCGCCCCGCTGCCGCACCAACCGTTCAAACCGCTCCGTCATCACCCATCTCACGCTGGCAAGACTTCGTGACGCGAAGATAACCGAACCAATCAAACACGACGGGCTGAGGCTGGCGATCGAACCAGCCAGACAAGTGGGACACCGCCGCCGAATCGACTCCGCGCATGGCCAACGTTTTCTCTGCCCTGATTGACCAGGCGATTATTACCGTCGGGGTGCCAGCGCGGTCGGTCACGCCTTGAATGTGCCTGTCATACAACTCGGAAAGATCTTCTGCCGAAGGCCATGGAGGAATCCAAACATGCTGGTCTGGAGTCGCTTTGAACAGACGGAAGATTTCGTCAAATGAGAATTGCGGCATTGGAGCGAGAGCAAAAATCCGTACGGTGTGCATTTTATCCCAGTCTAGGAGGTAAAAATAATACTCCGCACTGCAATCCCTGCATTTGAGAAGACCGCCCGCTGGACCATCGTAGTAGTCCAGGACGATCATTTGCGAAAACGGATCATCGCCAACAGCGACGGGAACGGCTGTCGATACCGACTTGCAGCATGTTGATGACAATGTTTGCATGGTGATTTGCCCACCGATCCACAAAGTCGGTATCGTCGGTGCTGGCGATCAGGAGCGGCTCGCCCGAAATTATTTCCGGGGCCTCATTTCCTCGGCGGTGAAAACGCGATGGCCGACGGTCTTGCCGGTGCGGCGATCGAGAAACTCGACATAAGACCCGGCACTCTCGAAACCGAATACGCGCAGCGTGCCCATGTCATAGGTTTCGAGGTGCACCTGATTACGGTACTTGGAGTAGTCGGCCGGGCCGATGCCCTTGAGATGGGTCGACCACATTGCCTTTCCAGTTGTCAGGTCGACTGCGCGGACGATGCAACCGGAGGAGGTCGGACCGTGTTCGCTGTGATAGAGCACATCGCCGAGAATGAGGAGAACGGATTCCGCGTGCCCTCGCCAGTGGTAGACCTCTTTGCCATCTTTCGCGATACCGATTCTGGCATGCCCGTTCTTGAAGGCGGAATCGATCTTGTACGGCTTGGGCACCTTGCTGGAGCACTTGTCAAGGCTGGGCTCGGCCGTCCACTTCCAGTCCCATTTGCTGGCATCGGCGACGGCCTGATAGTCGGTCTTCCTGTCGTCGTTCGCAGGAGCGGCGGCCAGAAACAGATGGAGAAGCACGAAACACATCGGTAGCCCCTGTCTAAAGTCGAGCCCATCACCTCTGCTTGATCTCTTTCTCGTCGAACTAGATTAATTCGGCAGAGCGCTTTGCAGAAGCCCGCAGGCGAGTCTTCGACCCTGCGGGCTTCAGCCCAAAATCCGGTCCCAGCGCGCTTTATGATAGGCTATCTTCTGGGCGGGCGTCATGGAAGCGAAATCCGGCGCGCCGTCGGCCGAAGTTTCCGAGACCTTCGCCGCTTTGTCCGGCTGGGCCGGAGGGGGTTCCGTTTGCCTTCGGGGTGTAGGCGCACTCGCCGCCGCGCCATTCGCCGCGTACTGCATCACGTTGGTTTGCAGTTGCAGATCGTCTTCGAGCGACCGGTGGGGGCGGATGGCGAGCTTTTGCAGAACGCCGTGATAGGCCCGCACCGCTTCCTCGGCGCTGATATCGCCGTCGGCGAGCAGCCGCAAGAAGCGGATGAAGGCGAGCTGGTTTTCGGCGTTGTTGATCTTGCGGCCGAACAGGGCCACGCGGGCGCCGTATTTCTTCGCTTCGCTGAGCAGCTTGAAGGCGTCGTAGGTGGTGCCGGCCGAGCCGCCGAGGATGCCGACCACCAGGTGCGGATCGTAGTGGACCAACTCCTCCATCGCCTTGGGGCCGTGATAGACCATCTTGAGAAAGAGCGGCCGGCCCTTGCCCGTCACGCCGCCCAGGGTCCGCACGATGGCGTCGTTGACGAACGCGGGCACCTTGCTGGCCTCGACCGCCTCGGGCCGGTTCGGATCGAACACCTCGAGGAAATGCCGGAAGCCCTTGCGTTCCGCTTCCAGGCGGAATTCTTTGTACTGGTGGAGGGTCTCGCGGTCGAGGGCGGCGTCGTTGTTGAAGGTGACGCTGTACAAGCCGAGGTTGGCCCCCTGGTGGCGTTCCCCCGGAGCGCAATCGAGGTGGCCGCACTGGATGTGGTCCAGCGTGGCCGTGCGGAACGGCAGCGCCGGCTGGGCCGGATACTTGCCGCCGCGGATGATGTGGATGTCGGTCGTGTCGTTGAC
>CAZFGM010000111.1:0-14595 GCA_964518515.1 uncultured Alcaligenaceae bacterium
TCTCGCTTGGGGGTCCTGCAAAGCCCACGGACGGCCGTCCGTGGGCTTGGTCTTCTCACTCGGATACCTTCATCTTCGCCAATACCTTCCCTTGCTGGTTGATGACCACGATCAACTCCTCCTGGATAGGGAAATCCAGGCCGCGCGGGAAACAGCGCAGGGCAACCACGGATCGGTTCGGCGCCCCAAATAAACCTTGGAAAAAGAGCACGGGCAAACGAGCTTTTGCCTTTCTCGTCAATAAAATGCTTGACAGTCCCCACCCGCCGGGCGAACCTGAGGCTTGTACGGAACGGACGGATATGTTCCTTCCAAACTCCTCCTCCCTTGACCACGTGGCAAGAACTTGAGGGCTTTATGCAGCAGTGTCGGCGTTTTTTTCTGAGCGGCTCTGTTTTCCTAATTCTGGTCCTGGTCTGCGCGGGGCAAGAGGAGCCGGCCCGCCAACCGATTCCCGATGCCAAGGTCCAGGCCCGCGTGGAAGCCCTGATCGTGAAGGAATTGTTCAAGGACGAGCTGGCCAAGGCTTCGGACAAAGACCCCGTCGCGCGGGCCCGGCTGGCCAACACCTTCCTGAGCGAAGGCCGGGACACCAACGATAACCTGGCCGGGCGCTACGTGTTTTTTCGCCTGGCCCGCGACCTGGCCGCCCAGGCCGGCGACGCGCCCGGGGCGCTGCAAGCCATCGACGACATCGCCAAGGATTTTCGCGTCTCCGTCCGGGAAGTCTTGCACATGAAAATCAAGGCCCTCATGACCGCCAGCAAGGCCGTGGCCAATGCCGAGGCCTATTACACCGTCGTCGATAGCGCCCTGATCCTCATGGAAGAATCGATCAACGCGGACGATTACGAGGCCGCCCTGAAGCTGGTCGCGACCGCGGAAAACGCCGCCCGCAAAATCAAGAGCGTGCCGCTGGTGTCCAGCATCCGCCGGCGGCAGGACGAGGTCGTGACGCTGCAAAAAAATTTCGCCCCCTTCCAGCCGTTCGCCGACAAACTGGCCACCGACCCCAAGGACCCGCAGGCCAATACGGAGATGGGCAAATATCACGCCCTGCGCAAGGGCAACTGGGACCTGGGCCTGGTGCTCTTGTCGCGCGGCAATCATCCGGGACTGCGCTACCTGGCGACGTTGGACCTGAGCCAGCCCAAGGACGCGGCCAGCCAGATCAAGATGGCCGAGGGCTGGTTGTTGGCGGTCGGGCAAGCCCCGCCGCCGTCCCAGACGCACCTGCTGCTGCGGGCCTACCACTGGTATTTGCAAGCCCTGTACAACCCGGAGCTCAAGGAGCGGGTCCGCGTGGAAAAGGCGATGCAGGCCATCATGAACAAGGTGCCGGCGGAATACCGCGTCGGGGAAATCGTCGCGGAATATCGCCGCTATGAAGGACATTTCGGACCGGTGTATGCCGTGGCCCTGTCGCCGGATGGCCGCAAGGCGGTTTCGGGCGGGGCCGACAACACCCTGCGACTATGGGACACGAAGATGGGCAAGGAGATTCGCCGCTTCGAGGGCCACGCCGGCCGAATCTGGACGGTGGCGTTTTCCCCCGATGGCCGCAGCGTCGCCTCCGCCGGTTTCGACGCCACCATCCGCATCTGGGACCTGGCTAGCGGCCGGGAAAAACGCCTGGCCGGCCACAAGGATTACGTCCGCAGCCTCGTCTTTTCCCCCACCGGCCAGCGCATCCTGTCCGGCGGCGATGACCGCTTGGTCCGCCTGTGGGACGTCGCCAGCGGCAACGAAATCCAGACCTTCAAGGGCCACGACCATTTCGTGTGGGGCGTGGCCATAGCGCACGACGGCAAGTACGTCCTCTCCGCCAGCCTCGACAAGACCGTCCGCCTGTGGCACGTGGCCAGCGGCCAGGAGCTGAAAAAACTCACCGGCCACAAGGACACGGTCCTGTGCGTGGCCTTTTCCCCCGACAGCCGCCGGGCTTTGTCCGGCAGCACCGACGGCACGCTCAAGCTCTGGGACCTGGAAACCGGCAAAGAGATTCACACGTTCAAAGGCCATAAGGGTTACGTGCACAGCGTGGCTTTTTCCCCGGACGGCCGGCGTGCGTTGTCGGCAGGCGCGGACCACACGGTTCGCTTGTGGGACGTGCCCACCGGCGAAGAAGTGCGCAAGCTCGAAGGCCATCGCGACCAGGTGTGGACCGTCACTTTCTCGCGCGACGGACGGCTGGCCCTCTCCGGGGGGCAGGACCATACCGTGCGCGTATGGGGGGGAGCGAAATAGTGGGCAGTGACCAGTGGAAAACTGCCACCGGTCGCCTGCCGGAGGCGTGTCGGTAACGCCGCCGCATTGCCCTTTTGGGGGAAGAATCAACTCGGCGAGATTCGGCCCCATCCTCGTCCTCTTCCAGTGCCAGGGCCGGCTGACAATCCCAAGTGCTTTTGTTAAAATTGGTTCAAGAATCGCCGGCTTCCTGCCCCGAGCGGGTGGGGTTTGGGCTCCTTCGGTTGCAGCTTTGGCCCCTTCTTTCTATAATTCTCCGTTTACGACGCTCGGGGGAGGACGGCGGAGCGCCGCCCGGGAAGAACTATGTTCGAAGGTCTTACACGCGCCCTGTCCGAAGCCTTCAAGAAGTTGCGCGGCCGCGGCCGCATCTCCGAAAGCAACGTCAAGGACGGCCTGCGCGAAGTCCGCAAGGCCCTCCTCGAAGCCGACGTCAACTTCACCATCGTCAACCAATTCATCGAGCGCGTCACGCAGAAAGCCGTCGGCCAGGAAGTCCTTCGCAGCCTCGACCCCAGCGAGCAGATCGTCCGCATCATGTACGACGAGCTGGTCGAGTTGATGGGCCCGGTCGATCACAAGTTCCACTTCGCCAAGGATCGGCCGACGGTCCTGATGCTGTGCGGCTTGCAAGGCTCGGGCAAGACGACGACGGCCGGCAAGCTGGCCCTGTTGTTGCGCGACAAGTACGGGCGCAAGCCGCTCTTGGTGGCCGCCGACTTGCAGCGGCCCGCCGCCGTCGAGCAGCTCAAGGTTCTGGGCACGCAGCTCAACATATTCGTCTACACCGAGGGCACCGTCGGCGAGGACGGCACCATCAAGGGCGCCAACCCGGTCACCGTCTGCCAGAATTCCGTCGTCCACGCCAAGAAGACACTGCTGGATACCGTCATCCTGGACACCGCCGGCCGGCTGCACATTGCCGAGATGCCCATGGACGAGTTGCGGCAGATCGACCGCCTCGTCCGGCCCGACGACGTCTTCTTCGTCTGCGACGCCATGACCGGCCAGGACGCCGTCACCAGCTCGAAGGCCTTCAACGATGCCCTCGATCTCAACGGCGTCATCCTGACCAAGCTCGACGGCGACGCCCGCGGCGGCGCCGCCCTGTCCATCAAGGAAGTCACCAAGGTCCCCATCAAATACGTCGGCGTCGGCGAGAAGCTGGATAAGCTCGAGGAGTTCCATCCCGAACGCATGGCCCAGCGCATCCTCGGCCAGGGCGACATCATGGGCATCATCGAAAAGGTGGCCCGCGTTCAGCAGGATCTCACCCAGGAAGAAATCCAGCGCCAGCAGGAAAAATTAAAAAAGGGCGACTTCACTCTCGACGACTTCCGCAAGCAGGTCGAGCAGATGAGCAAGCTCGGCGGCATGAAAGACCTGATCGGCCAGATGCCCGGCATGAGCGAGATGATCCCCGAGGGCGAAGACCCGGAAGTGGCCATCAAGCGCATCCAGGGCATCATCGACTCGATGACCAAGGACGAGCGCGGCGACCCGGACATCATCGACCTGGGCCGGCGCCGCCGCATCGCCGCCGGCAGCGGCGTCGAGCCGCACGAGATCAAGCAGTTCCTCCAGCAGTTCGACCAGATCCGCACGCTCATGCGGCAAATGGCCCAGATGAGCATCTGGCAGCGCATCAAAATGGTCACCGGCCTGGGCAAGGCCGGCATGTTCCAGCCCGGCGCCATGATGCCCAAGCAGAAGATCGGCACCGGCCACCGCAAGACGCCCAAGGAACGGGCGGAGGAACGAAAGAAGAAAAGGAAGAAGGGGAGATAAATGACCCGCGACAGGACACCGCAAGACTTCAAAGGAACGGGTGGAGGTATTAGGAATTTGCAACAGGAGCAAACCATGGCCGCCCCCGGACCGCGTTACCCCAAAGAAGAGTTCCAGCGCCGCGGCGACGCCATCTACCTGGAGCTGGTCCGCCCCAAGCTCAGCAAGAAGGACGTGGGTAAGTTTGCGGCGATCGACATCGAAACCGGCGAGTTCGAAGTTTCTGCCAGTGAGTTGAAGGCATGTGACAAGCTGCACAAACGCATCCCCGATGCGCAGATCTGGATGGTCCGTGTTGGTTATCGCGCCGTCCATTCGTTCGGCGGCGGGAGCGTTGAACGCTGGGGGATGCCGCCGTTGTCCGGCGATGGCGGCGACGATTCTCGACAGCACGAAATGGATCCCGAACTCGGAACCCGGAGCACGATCATGGCCACTACTGGACCTCGGTATCCCAAAGAAGAGTTCCGGCGGCGCGGCAACGCCATTTATCTCGAGGAGGTCCGTCCGAAGCTCACCAAGAAGGATGTGGGCAAGTTTGCAGCGATTGACATCGAAACCGGCGCGTACGCGGTTGACGCGGATGAGATGAAGGCGGGCGACAAGCTGCTGAAGCGCATTCCGGACGCACAGATCTGGGTGGTGCGGGTCGGGTATCGCGCTGCTCGTCGTTTCGGCGGCCGCGATGAACGATGGGGAACACCATGATCACCGGTACGATCGATTTCGACGAGGGCCATATTCAGTTGAGAGTAAAAGGACCTCGTGGAAGCGAAGAGGAGGTAAGAGCGATCATCGACACGGGCTATTCTGGGACTCTGACTTTGCCGCCCGCTCTAATCAATGCCTTGGGTTTGCGCTGGCGAACAAGAGACGATGCAATCCTGGCTGATGGCAGCGTGTGTACTTTTGACGTTTACGCAGCGACGGTAGTGTGGGACGGCAAGATTCGCCAAATACTCGTCGATGAAGCCGACGCAGACTCACTGGTTGGGATGAGGCTTTTGAAAGGCTACGAATTGAAAATGCAAGTTCGGACTCGCGGCAAGGTCACCATAAAACGGCTGCGAAAACGAATCTAAACCGAAAGCGTTAAAGGTTGTTTTTTTGGAGAAATCCCGTGGCTGTTCGCATACGCATGAAGATGATGGGCCGGAAGCACCGGCAGTTTTTCCGCATCGTGGCCATTGATGGGCGGCAGCCGCGCGACGGCCGGGTGCTGGAGGAGCTGGGCTCCTACGACCCCCAGATCAAGAAGACCGAGGACCGTGTCATACTCAAGCCGGAGCGGATCAAATACTGGCTGAGCGTGGGGGCCAAGCCGTCGGAGAAAGTGGCGGTGCTGTTCAAGAAATACATGGCAAAGTGGGAGGAGCAGACTGCGGCGCCGCCTCCGGAACCCGCGCCGACTGCGTGAGTGTCGTTTAGCGGGGAGCCGAAGGCAACCGTGGGCTGACGAGCGGTCGCCTCCGGCTCCCCGCTAAACGGTTCGTCTGTATCGCACCATGCGCATTGACGTCCTGAACCTGTTCCCCGAAATTTTCCAGGGCTACCTCGGCCAGAGTATTTTGAAGTTGGCCATCGAGGGCGGCCTGGTGGAAATTCATTTGTGGAACATCCGTGATTGGGCCCAGGGCAAGCACAAGAGCGTTGACGACAGGCCGTTCGGCGGCGGGCCCGGCATGGTCTTGATGCCCGAACCGGTGTTCGCCTGCGTCGAGGAAGTGCAAGCCAAGGCACACGCAACCGGCCTGCTGGTGATGTTGACCCCCTCCGGGGAGCGGCTCACGCAGGAAGTCGTCCAGGAACTGGCGGGCCACCAACGCCTCCTGCTTTTGTGCGGCCGCTACGAGGGCTTTGATGAGCGCATTCGTCTAGGCCTGAAGCCGAGAGAAATTTCGATCGGCGATTTCATTTGCAACGGCGGCGAGGTGCCCGCCATGGTGGTCATCGACACGGTCGTCCGCTACGTGCCCGGCGTCCTGGGCGACGAGGACAGTGTCAAAGAGGAATCGCACAGCGCCCCGGGGCGCTTGGAATATCCGCAATACACCCGGCCGCGAGTCTTCCGCGGCCTGGAAGTGCCGGAGATTTTGCTGAGCGGCAACCACCCGGCCATCGCCCGCTGGCGGAAAGAACAAGCCGAAGCCCGCAGCCAGGCAGCGGCAAAAAAACAACGAACCTGCCAAGCCAAGAGAAGGAGAAAGCCATGAAAAATAAGCTGATGGCCCTGGTGGAGGAACCCGGAATCAAACAGGACGTTGCCGAATTCCATATCGGCGACCAGGTCGAGGTGCACCAGCGCATCCTGGAAGGCGATAAGGAGCGTGTCCAGGTATTCACCGGCACGGTCATTAACCGCCGCGGAGAGGGCATGCGCGAGATGTTCACCGTCCGCCGCATCGTCCAGGGCGAGGGTGTCGAGCGCACCTTTCCGGTGAATTCGCCGAAGATCGCCCGGATCGAGGTGAAACGCACCGGCGCCGTGCGCCGGGCCAAGCTGTACTACCTGCGCGACCGGGTCGGCAAAGCGACGCGCCTGCGGGAACGCAAGGAAAAGGAAGTGCCCGACGCCGGGCCGAAAAAAGAGGGCGGAAGCGACAGCGCGTAATCACAAACCAGGTTTTTTCGGATTTTAATCCAGAAATTGATATTTATTTGGTGGGAGGAACAAATCACCCACGAATAAAATGCCGCCCTCGAAAGGCTTGGTCTGGATAAGAATCAACTGGTCCAGTTTGCCATGATTCGCCTGGGCCAAATCGGTCTGGGAGCGCTGGCTTTGCCGGGCTTGCTCGACGTCGAAAAAGCCGCCGGCCCAGGCGCGAACGAAGTCAACGAGGTTATCGCGGACATCGGGGAGTACCCAAGTTCCTTTTAGATCTCCCCAAGATTTTTTTTAACTGGGTGTGCTCTTCCATGAGCTCGGCGAGGACCTCTGACCACGGCAGCATTTTCTCGTCCCATGTCTTTTATTTCGGTGGATTGAAGGGGGGGCTGACCAGTTAACAGGTGATAAAGCGTGCATCCAAGGCTATAAAGGTCGGCACGGTGATCCACGCCCCGTGGGTCCAGAACTTGTTCGCAAGATGCGGAGAAACGCTCCGCGTGACGGCCAACCTCACGCGGAGCGTGAGGACTACACTGCGGTTCGACCGCGTCAGTAACCCCCCCACGCGGCTCCGAAGGAACTGTACCAAAATGGTGCGCGCTGTACTACGGCGCTACACAGTTCCTTGGGAGGACCAAACGCGAAACCACCGGGCGAGCTTCGAAGACCAAGCCAGGCCTAGTAGGCTGAAGTCAAACTGCGAGAAACCCCGTAACTTGTAATTGAAAAGAAAGGGAGCGGAGACCTGGCCGGAACAGCGTTGGTGTGCCTACTACCGCTGCACGTTCAGCTTCGGCAACTTCTTCCGCAAGGCGGCCACGGCGCCGTCCCCCGGCATCGGACCGGCCCAGCAAATGGAAATTATTATACCGTCCAGGTAGGGTAAAGAAAGATTTGGGAGAAGTTTTCGAATAACAATTAGGCCGTTTACGTTTTGCGCTCGGATGATGTTTGCAAGAGATATATCCTTCTTGCAAGCATCCTCTAAACGCTACTAAACGTAAACAATCCGGGTAACCGTTCACCTAACTTTTATTCCCGAGGGTAATTCGGCTGTGGGGCAGGATTCCGATCCTGCCAACCCCGGCAGGATCGGAATCCTGCCCCACAAATACTGCCACCCTCGAACCGGGGAGTGAACGGTTACCAATCCGGTTGGTCATCAAGGTTTGACGGGTAACTTATCATTGAAAAGAAAAAGGGAGTGGAGACCTGGGCGGAAAAGGGTTGCCCCGATTCCCTGGTTTGACAGTCCGCTTCTATTGGGGTTTACATTCACTCCGTCCTGGTTTACATGAACCTTGTGGAGGTCTGCATGTCGAGGCGATTTATCCAAATCACCTGCTTTGCCCTCTTTGGGTTTTTGGGGTTTGGTGCGGGATCCACGTCCGCAGGGCAGAAGCCTATCGGGACCACGGGCCAGGGTTCGGCCGCCGCCGGGTCCAAGCGCCGCGTCTATGTCCTGCATTCCGGCGTGCACACCATCCTGGCCGGGCCGACCAACAACCACTTCGCCCACACCATGCGCGACGCCTTGAAAAAACGCGGCATCGCCGAACGCGACCTCGTCGTGCTCGACAATCCCTTTCCCCCGGCGTCGTGGCACAATATGTTTCCCCTGGAATGCCTGACGACCTTCATGGCCTCGGCCCGGCCCGATTCGCGCGTTTCCCTGGACGCCTACCTGCGCCTGGACCGGGTTCTGCAAACCCACGGCGTCTCGGCCGATGACGACCTGGTTTGGATCGGCCACAGCGCCGGCGGCCAGATGGGCCTGACCATGGCCTTTCTCGCCCATTATGCCGGCCGCTTTCCCGAGCTGATCGACACCGCCCCCTATCGCTTCGACATGGTGATAACCCTGGGTTCGCCCATCGCCAGCCATTATCTGCCGGCCCATGTCAAGGTGCGCCACTACCTGTCGCCGAAGGACAAGATTCCCCGGCGCATCGCCAAGTACAGTCCGCCGCTATTGTGGCTTTTTGGTTATGATTTGCCGATCAAGCCGCTGCCGCCGGTGCTGACGCCGGCGAGCAAGATCCGCGTCTTCAGCGATGTGCCCCACCCCGGCTGGGACAACGACCGCGTGGTGGACCGCATCCTGGCCGAGACCAACCCCCACCATCGTCCCGCCTGGCACCTGCCGTGCGGCTGGCCTTCGCCGCGCCTGGCCCTGGTGCAATTTCTCTGCCTGGCCCTAGACGAATTTTGCCACATTTCAGTGGAAGACCCGCCGCGGTTAAAGTGAACGTTCCGGCCCTCCGCTATGCCCGAACCTGATCCCTGGTCCAGGCAAACCCTGGCATAACGTTACTTTCCCCAGTCCGAAAGTGACAGAAGGGGACGGACTTCCCGGCCTTTCCCGGCCTTTCTTTGCGTTCGCCTTCGTCGCCTCTTCGTGACAGCTTGGTTTTCGCTTTACTCCGATACCTTGGATTTGCCGGCCTGATACTTTTTCACCTGGCCCTGAAGAAGGAATTTCTGATTTTCCGGGGCTGCTTCCACGGCCCTGCTCGCCCAGAGGAGGGCCTGGTCGAAATCCTTCAACTCGGCATAGCCCGCCGCCAGCGTGGCCAGGCAGGTGGCGTCCTTCCAGTCCGACAACTCACAGGCGCGAGTGGCCAGCTCGACGGCGACTTTGCCGTCGCGGCGGGCCGGGTCCGGACAGGCCGCCCAGAAGGCGGCAAAGTTGTTGTACCCTTCCGGCGAATGCGGACAGAGGCGGATGGCCTCGATATGGTCGATGACGGCCTGGTCGTAATCGTTCTTGGCGGCGTAGGCCAAGCCGCGGCCGTGATAGGCGTGCAGGTATTTCGGCTCCAGGCGGATGGCCTCGGTGAAGTCGGCAATGGCCAGGTCGAGTTCGTTTAGGGCGGCGCGGGCCAGGCCGCGGTTGCTGTACGCGGCCGGCAGCCGCGGGTTGAGCCCAAGCAGGGCGGTGAAGTCGGCGACGGCCGCGCCGTACATTCCCAGGCTGTGGTGGCATTCCCCGCGGTGGTAATAGGCCAGGGCGAAGTTCGCATTCTGGCGGATGGCCAGGGAATAATCGGCGCTGGCCCGCTCATAATCGCCGCGGGCACGATGGATGGCGGCGCGGTTGAAGTAGGCATCCGCCAAGTTGGGTTTGAGCTGCACCGCCTTGGTGAAATCGACGATGGCCTGCTCGGACTCGCCCAGGAGGGTGCACAAAAAGCCGCGGTTGTAATAGCCGACGGCCTGGTCCGGCTTGAGTCGAATTTCCAGATCGTAATCATTGCGGGCGCGATCGAATTCGCCCAGGGCGGTATAGGCGAAGCCGCGGTTGTGGTAGGCGTTGGGAATGGCGGGGTCCAGGCGAATGGCCTGGGTGAAATCGTCCAAGGCGGCGGCGAACTGGCCCTGGGCGGCCAGCACCATGCCGCGGTTGTGGTACGCCAGGGCCAGCCGGGGATCCAGGCGAATGGCTGCGGAGAAGTCGGCCAGGGCCTGGTCGAACGCTTTGCGATAAATGTACAACAGCCCGCGATTATTGTAGGCGGGGGCGAAGTGCGGCGCCAGGCGAATGGCCTGGGTGAAATCGGCCAGAGCCTTATCGAATCCCCGGCAGTTGGCGTGGGCATAGCCGCGGTTGCTGTAGGCCTCGGCATAATCCGGATCGCCCCCTATGGCGGCGGTGAATTCGGCAATGGCCCGTTGATACAGTCCCTGGCGGGTCAGGAAAACACCTTGCTGGTTGTGCTGGAAGGCGGCCTGGCGATTGACCTGGGGACGGGGAGCGGGCGTTGGCGGATGGACCCCCGAGGCCCGAACTTTCGGGGCCTTGCCGGCGAACATCAAATCCACCATGTCCTTGTCCAGATGGGCCTCGAGCCATAGCGGCGACCCGCAGTGCGGACACACGGTTGGCGCCGCGGTAGGTTTTTCCGCCACTTCCACCGGCTCCCGGCAATGCGGACAGGGCATGCGCATCCGACACCCTTGCCTCACCCTCGAATTGGTTCCCGATTGAATGGCACATATACTGCGCGCGGCCTTGACCTGCCTATTTATTTCACGCGCAGCTCATTACGAACTTCACGCACCCCCGGCGAGAGGCGCAGTATCCCCTCGGCCAGGCGTCTTTCGCGGTCGCTGGCGACTTCGCCGCGTAAGACCACCACCGGTCCGTCTACTTCCACGGCAATCCCGTTTTTGGATTTCAACATGGAAGATCTTTCCAGGACCGCTTGCAGATCGGTTCGGACCAGGGTGTGGGTGACCAGGGGAAGATCCTCGGCGAGAGTGGTGACGAACGGGGTATTTTTGCGAATGCCGATGGTGGAAAAGCCAACCGCGGTGTTGGTGTTGGTGGTAGTTCGTTGCCCCGTGCCGGCACCGGTAGTCGTGGCGGTGGTGGTGCCGTAGATGGGTTGGCCAAAGGTCCCCGTGGTTTTGCCGGCGGTTCCGGTGCTGGTGGTGCCCAGGCCCATGGACATCGGATTGATGTAGTAGGTATTGAAGGGATTGAAGGAAGTGGGAATCCTGGCCCCCGACAGGCCGCCGGTGCGCCCCGTGCCGGTCGTGCCGGTGCCGCCGGTATAACCGGTGCCGCCGGTAAAGCCCATGGCCCCTGCCGTGCCGGTCGTGCCGGTGCCGCCGGTAAAACCGGTGCCGCCGACGAAACCGGCGCCGGTCGTCCCGGTTGTGCCCGTGGTGCCGGTGCTGGTACGCCCCGTGGTTGTCGTGCCGGTGCCGGTGCCGGTCGTGCCGGTCTGGGCTGAGGCCGGGGCGAAGCACACCAGCAACGCCGCTCCACCCAGCAACCAACGAGTCATTGGCAACATCCGACGCATCGTGGCCTTCCTTTTTCCTGAATTCCGGGCGCTTTCCCTTTTTATCGGTTGCCGACCAAGGGTCTATATAATCCACTTTATGGATATTATTGACAGAAACCGTTAAATTTGCATTAAAAGGCGTGGCATTTTTCCTAAAGTTTTACAACGAGCCGCTTTGGAGTGCGACGTGCGTCGCCGCTTTGGATGCAGAGGTCCAAAATCCACAGCGGCGCCAAGGCGCCTCACACAATGTCGCAAATGGCCCCGTGGTGGCCTTGGTCAAAAGGGTGGAGATCGATCCGGTAGACGATGCGGACCTCCTCGGCGCCCAGTTCAACGCGCTTGGCCAAAGCGCGAATGAGTTCGCGCTGCAAGTCCATAGCGGCGGAGTCCAGGCCTTGGCTGACACGTTTGGCAAACTGTTCGAGACGATGGATGACCGCTTGCAAGTTATGGGGCGTGGGGCTGGGGCTGGTCAACGAACTCGCTGGCGGAGAAAGAATCTGCTGGACCAGACCAGCCATTCGTGGGCAAAATAGCGTTGGTAAAAAGCATTCCCCCTCCCCCGAGGAAATCATGGTTACCCGAACCGCAGCCGTCAGCGCCGTCGTTGCCGCCTGGCTCCTGGCCATTGCGATGCCGCTCGCAGCGCAGGAGAAGCTCGCCTACCTCATTGTCGGCGTGCACAGCGTCGGTCCGCATCCGGCCGGGACGCCGCCCGACCAGCGGCCCTGGGTTTCCGGCGGCGTCGTGGTCTACGAGGAGAAAAGCCAGCGTCCCATTGCCTGGTTTGGTGCCTACAAGGAGCCGCAGGGCAAAGCCAAATACCTGTACCTGTTGATTTTCAAAACCCCCGGGGATTACAAAGACACCGGCAGGCTGCCCTTTACCTCCAACGGAAGCCGGGTGGAGAACCAACAACAATGCCAGATGGCGGTGGAGTTCGCCAAGAAAAAGATCGAGGTGGAATACAAGATTGACCTCGACGAAAAAAAACAAACCCTCGTCAAACAGGTGCTGAAGATCGGCGGCAAGGAAGTCAAAGAGGGCGAGCCGCGGCTTTTCGTCGTGGACCTGATGCACGAGAAGGCGGTCGCTCATCCGGTGAAATTCCCGAGGAAGTCCCGGACATGGCCGGCGACAAACCCGAAAACTTGGCCACCACGGTCCTGCGCGCCGTCGAGCGGCTGCAAACCAAGTCGGCGGAAATGAAGAAACTCTTGGACAAACTTCCTGCCGACGCCGCCAAGCGAATCCAACAATTCGAAAACGAGATCGAGACGGTTCAGAAGAAAGCCGAGGCCGAAATCAAGGCCCGCCAGGAGAAACTCGCCGAGGACAAAAAAGCGCTGGAAAAAAACAATCAGGCCCGCCGGGATAAGCTCCTGGCGGACCTGAAAACGCTAGAAGATAAGTATGACAAAGCGGGCCAGCGCGATGAAAGTGCCGCCATTCGCGACCGCATCCGCCAACTCGAGCCGGCCAAGGAGGTTCTGGCGGCCAAAAGCGTTTGGAAGGGACTGTGGAAGCTGGAAAAACCACTCGCGGCGGAGGGGGATTACACCCTGACCATTACCGAGCGCCAGGGCAACACGTACAAGGGGGAGGTCGAATCTAATAGCGGGGCCGGCTTTTGGCAGGTCGAAGGAACCATTAAAGGTGATGAAATTGATTTGCGCTACACGAAAAGAATTCGTGGCCGGGAAGATATGGTGGGCAATGCCTCCGTTCGGGGAAAGGTCAAAGAAGACGTCATCATCCTGAACTTTACCCTGTTGCATACAGGGGAGGAAGGTCGTATCGAGCTCAAATTGGAAAAGTAGGATCCCGGCCTAAATTGCTAAACCATGAGGCAATCATGAGCGAGAGATCATGTTGAGCGTGCGCGACGCCGTGCGGTCGTTGCACGGCCGAATCCTTGGAAGTCGTGTGGATTATGTGGGGGCCGCCTTGAGCGCCGACCCGGAGACGATTGTGATAGCGTGCTCTATCCCTCGCCCGCTCCTGTTCCTTGCAGCAATCCCAAGTCCACGGCGATCGGCTTCATGGCGTCGATGACGAACTGGATGTGCTCGGTCAGATCGACGCCGAAGTCCCCGGCGCCGCGGGCGATGTCGTCGCGGTTGACGGTGCGGGCGAAGCCCTTGGATTTCATCTTCTTCTTGACGCTGGCGGCGGTCAGGTCGGTGATGCCGGCCGGGCGCACCAGGGCGGCGGCGGTGATCAGGCCGGCCAACTCATCACAGGCGTACAGAGCCTTGTCCACCAGGTGCACGCGCGGACAATCGGGCAAATAATCGGCGTGCGACTTGATGGCGTAAATAACGTCCTCGGGATAGCCGCGCGCGCGGAGGATGTCCGCGCCCTGGAGCGGATGGTCGGGCGGATCGGGCCAGCGCTCGTAATCGAAATCGTGGAGCAAGCCGACGATGCCCCAGCATTCCTCGTCCTGGCCGAGCTTGCGGGCGTAGGCGCGCATGGCCGCCTCGACGGCCTGCATGTGCTTGATCAGGCTCGGGTTGGTGGTGTATTCGTTCAGAAGCTGCCAGGCCTCGGTGCGATTCATGCTACCTCCGCTTGAAAGTAGGATAGGCTTCCAGCCTGTCCCAATTGGCCGATCTTGCCAAAGTCGGTGGTTTGGGCGACCAGGGGGACAGGCTGGAAGCCTATCCTACGACTTTCCAGATAGCCTCTAAGTCGTGCCCCGGCGCTGGGCGAACTCTTCGACCGCTTTCTCCTGTTCCTCGGTCTCAATGGAGCCGGGGCGGAGCCGGCGAACGCGGGCGACGGCGTTCTTGGCGGTCAAGTTCTTGGTGACGAAATAGCAAGCCAAGATCGTGCCGGTACGGCCCTTGCCGGCGGCACAGGTCACGACCACGCCCAGGTTCTTGGCCTGGGCCCGTTCGATAGCGGCCAGGCACTGGTCGATTTGCTCCGGAGTGGGCGCGGTGAAGTCCTCGACCGGCACGTGCACCAGAAACAGCCCCGCCTCGTTGACCCAGTCGCGCCGCGGCGGGTCTTCCGCCAGGGAAATCATCAGCTCGATGCCCTGGTCGCGCAGCCAGAGAAAATCTTCCAGACCGTCCGGCCGGGCCATGCCCGCCAACAGCGGCTTGTCCACCCAGGAAAAGCCTTCGGGTTTGTCCATGGTTGGAT
>CAZFGM010000112.1:0-14526 GCA_964518515.1 uncultured Alcaligenaceae bacterium
GGCACGAAGGTGACCTTGCCGTTGCCGGTGATGGTGATGTTGGCCTGGGCGGCGCTGACACATACCAAGGTCGCGAGGGTAGCCAATGCGGTTTTCATGACGCACGTTCCTTTCGTGGTTCCGAGGAACCGAAAAGTAAAGTTGAGGGAAAACATTTATCGGTTCCGCCGAAGGGATCGGCGGATTAATTTCACCGCTTGTCGTTTAGCGCCCGAAAAGGGCGAGCGTACGCGAAACCGCCGAGTGAGCTACGCTGCGCCCGGCGGAGAGGCCTTCAAAAAACCTTTCGACGTCGTGCTCCTCGCCGAACGCATCAAGACCCTGGTCGAGGAGAAACGCGCCAACATGTAAGGGGAAATCCCCCGCGAATACCGACGGCCGGCCGGCCCACACGATGGGCCGGCCGGCCGTTTGTGTTTTGGCGATAAAATCATCGTGGAGCACCTCGGCGTTGCCCCTTTCGGCATAAACCAGCAAGGGAGTTAAAAAGTGTGCATTATTTTCCAACTTTCCTCCAACTTCGGTTACCAGATTACCAAGTTTAACTTGGTAAACCCTGCAAATCTCCCGTACCGATCAATTCCGCGAAGGCTCGGTACGGCAACTCGTCGTAATCCATTCTCACCTCGTGGCTTAAATTTGCAACGCGCTCCGTACCGATCACTTTTGCGCCAGAGGGGTCACAACTGACGGCCGGCCGGCCCACACGATGGGCCGGCCGGCCGTTTGTGTTTTGTGGCGGAGTTGATGTACTTTGGCGAGCGGCACTATCTACCAAGATGGCCCAGACCGCTCGGTCTCAAAGCCCGAAGCCCGTAACAAGGGTGTTTGATCGGGTAGGGCGCGGAGTTGTAAAGCATTCTCATTTCCTGGTTTACACGCACCCTTCGCTCCGTACCGATCAAATTCCCGCCAGGGGGGTGTTCTGGCCTCGAAGACGGAAGCCCCCCCCCGATGGAATTCAGGCGTTTTTTTGTTTGCCCTGAAAAAGCCGCAGCTGGAAAATGTTTTCGGCAGAGGAAAAAAGATGCGTGCCAGCGAAAAAAACGGGGCCAATCACCACTGGTGTGTCCACCCTCTGAAGCGACGACTCTTGGCCGAGGAGTTCGTGCGCCTGCGCCGGGCCGACGAACAGCGGCGCTTTGCCGCTTCCCTGCGGCGCATCCCGGTGGGGGTTGGGGTCAATCCGGCCGCAAGCGGCTGCATCCTCGCCGACGCCCACCCTGACTATAGACAGAAAGAGGCGGACCGTCTACCTTAGCAAGCCAGATCAAGCGACGGGGCTTGCTTTCGCAGATCGGGGGAAGCTCTCGCCGCCGGAGGCCAGAGCAATGGGGCTGAAAGAACTCGGGAACAAGGCCCTTGGAATAATCAAGCGCTTCGGCGGTCCTGCCAAGTTTGCCGCCAGGGTCATCCTCCACACCGCCTTGCCAGGCAGTGGCGCCGTGGTGAATCTGGTGGACAAGGTGCTCGACTGCGTCCACGAGACGGCGCGGGACAACTGGGAGTTGGACCTGGAGCGACTCCTGACAGCCACGCAGGCCGACCTGGGCCGAGTAGAGCAGCTGCTCGATCTGCTCAGCGGTGAGCTGGCGGGGCTCACGGCTCAGGTGGCCGCCCTGGAAGCGGTGCCGGAGGCGGCGCGGCAAATCGTGGCCGTGGCCCTGGCGACCGACCAGCGCTGCCGTGAATCCCTGGGCAAGCTCGACCGCCTGGCCCAGGGCTTTGACCTGTTGGCGGCCCAGAACCGCCAGATTCTGCACAAGCAGGGTTACTCAGTCCAGATGCAGGAGGAGATGTTGCTGCTGTTGCGGCGCCAGGCCGGCGCCTGGGCTTACGTGGAGGAACTTATCGCCGCGGCCGTGCCCCCGTCCGACTTTCGCGCCTGGCTGGACACCTACCGGCAGGGGGCCCGCGCCCTGGCTGAGGGGCAGGCCGGCGAGGCCAGGAAAGTGTTCCACGACCTGGCGAAGGCCCAGCCTCAGTCAGCCGCCGTGGCGGTCGCCTTGGCCGGTGCCGCGGTGGCGGAGCAAGACCTGCCGGCAGCCCAGCGCGAGATGAACCGGGCCGCCCGCCTGCGGCCTCAGGACCCGGAGTTGGCCGACCTGCAACAGCGCGTCACGAAAACGATCGCCGCCGCCCAAACGCCGGTGGACCGCCCGTCCCCGACGCTGCGCCGGCCCAGGGTCGGCGAGGTGCTCGACGGCTGGCGGCTGGAGGAACTGCTCGGGTCGGGCGGCTGGGGCCAGGTCTTCCGCGCCACCAGGGCAGGCCAAACCGTCGCCCTCAAGGTGCTGCACGCCGAGCTGTCCGCCGATCCTATCTTTGTCGAGGGCTTCAAGCGTGAGATTCTGACGCTGGCCGGGCTGCGCGGCCAGGCGCACCTGGTCGAGATCCACAGCTTCGGCAAGGCCGATGACTGGGGCTGCTGGTACTTCGTCATGGAGCTGATCCATGGCATGTCCCTGGAGCAGTACCTAGCGCGGAAGGGACCGCTGACCGCGGGCCAGGCCCGCAACCTCTTCCTGGGCGTTGCCGACGGGCTGGCGGCGGCCCATGCCAAGGGCATCATCCACCGCGACGTCAAACCCGCCAATATCCTGCTCCGCCGCGACGGCCAGCCCGTGTTGGTGGACTTTGGCCTGGCGGCGGTTTCCGGCAAGAGCGGCCTCACCGGACCCGCCCAGGCGTCCGGCTACACGGCGATGTTTGCCGCGCCCGAGCAGCTGCGGGGCAAGCCGGCCGACCAGCGCTGCGACGTCTACAGCCTGGCCGCCTCCCTCTACTACGCCCTGAACCATGCTCACCCCGAGCGCCGCGAGCCGGAACACTTCGAGCCCGAGCACGCGCCCGAGGAATTGCGGGCCTTGCTGTCCCAGGCCCTGCAGCCCAGACCGGAGAAACGACCGGCCGATGCCGCGGCATTCCGCAAAATCCTGGAAGCGACCGGTGCCGGCGCCCCGGGTGAGATCGACGTGACTCTTCCCGAAACATGGTTCGAGCGCCCCGAAAAACCCAGTGACAGCATGACGTGGAGGCTGCTGGTAATCGAGGGGCCGGACAAGGGGCGAAGCTTTTCGCTGTGCCAGGAGAATACCATCCTGCTGGGACGCAGCCGCCATGCCGATGGCAAGCTCGACGACCTTCATGTGTCGCGCTTTCATTGCGAGGTCGAGCTTCGCGGCCACCGTGTCACCATCACTGATCTGGACAGCCAGGGAGGAACCTTTGTCGATAACAAAAGGATTAGCGAGGATGATTATGTTCTGGCGGTGGGAGCCTTGATCAGCATCGGGGAGACCGCTTTGCTTTTGCAGGGGCCGAGCCATCAGGCCCAGGCGACGCTGCCGCCGCCGGGCCGGCCACCGGCCTTGCCCCGCGGGCGCATGCCCGAGCTGACCGGCACGAAGATGTCCCACTACGAAATCGGGCCCGTCCTGGCCAAGGGCCATTTCGGCCTTCTGTTTCAGGCCCGCGATTTACAAAACAACCAGGAGACGGCCTTCAAGGTCCTGTGGCCGGAGTTTTCCCGAAATGACGACGACAAGCAGCGTTTTATCCGTGCCATGAAAACCATGATGCCGCACCGCCATCCCCATCTAGTCGCCCTGTACGGCGCCGGCAAAAGCGGGCCCTATTGCTGGATCGCCATGGAACTGGTCAGGGGCGAGAGCCTGACCAGGGTGATCGAACGCATCGGCACGGCGGGCATGCTGGACTGGCGCTATGCCTTGCGCGTGGCGGTGCACATCGGCAGGGCCCTGGAATATGCCCACGGCCGGCACATCGTGCACCGCAACGTCACCCCCGAGAATATCCTCGTCCAGGCCAAGGACATGAAAGCCAAGCTCGGCGACCTGATGCTGGCCAAGGCCCAGGAAGGAATCCTGGCACAGCCCATCACCAAGCCCGGGGAAATTCTCGGCGACATCCGCTACATGCCTCCCGAGCGAACAACCGCCACGACTGAGGCGGATGCCCGGTCGGATATCTACAGCCTGGGGGCTACCCTCTATGCCCTGTTGACGGGCCGGCCTCCCTTCGAAGGCGCCACTCTGGCGGAAACCATTCAAAGAATTCGCCAGGCCGAGCTGGTCCCGCCCACGAAATACCAACCCATTCCCGATACATTCGAGGCGGTGGTCCTGAAAATGTTGGCCCGGAATCCCCAAGCCCGTTTTCCCTCCGCCAAGGCGCTGCTCGCGGAGCTCGACCGGGTGGCCCGGTCCCAGCACGCCCAAATCGATTGATGCCCATTGTCTTGACTTGGAACTCTTCGTTCACCGGAAAATCTGCTGCTCTCGGCGCGGATGAAGCGCTGCACCTCGGCTGGGCCTTTCAAGTAACCTCCATTGCCTCAATCAACCGAACCGGCACTTGCTCGATCAGCACGACTTGCTGGCCGGCGATGTGTTCTTGCTGCAGGACCCATTTGAGTTGCTGGAAGAACGTTTCCGCCAAGGCGTCCTGCAATGAATAAACCACGAGAAGAATGTGATGATCGATTATCGGGGCTCGGCCGCCTTCGGGGAGCCAGGAGCCGTGCCAGGGCGGAAAGCCTTGCACACTTGTCTGGGAATAGCCGCCGCAACAGAGGTGAAAGAGACGATAAAGAAGAATCTGTTGCTGATCCGTGAACACGGGCCTTCCCACCGAGAGAATTGGCAGGAAGATGGTGAAGCGATAGGCTAAACCTTCCCATGGTGGAATTAGTCGTCCCTGATAGCGCTCTGTCAGCAAGACAACCAGCTGCTCAAGACTTTGCTTTCTTGTTTGCCCTTTTCGCGCCACGTTTCTTAACCTCCTTGTTATCGGCACAAACAACACCTGCCTCCACAAGGGCTTGATATTGTGTGTCAGTCACCAGCAGAACCGGGTCGGACCATGGCCCAACGCCTTGAAAGGTGCCCCCCACCTTGTTGAGCACCCGAATTGCGCTAAGGTAGTGCTCGTCACTTTTGATGCGAACTGCAGGCATTGGTTTTTTCTCCTGGACAAACAGCCGACAACGAATCATCCGCAATCCAATGCTGAATCTTAGCAACATTGTAGACAGATTTTTCCTGTGCTGCAACGCGGAACCTCACGGCCTCACGGCCTCATGGCCCCTGCAGCGGCGGGCGCGACCGCGCGACCGCGGCGGTTCTTATTTGCCGGGGATTTCATTGGCCTTGACGATGCCCAGGCCGTAAGCGAAGCCGACGCGCCGGCGGCCGCCCGCTTGCAGCTCGCGCGGGTTCCAGTAAAGAACCACGGCGGCGTCGTCGCCGATGTCTTGGACCGGAATATCCCAAACCTTGCCCTCTTTGGTCCAGTGGGTGATGCTGAAGCGATCCGGAGGTTCCAAGCCCCGGCCCAAGTCGAGGGTGAAATAAGCCGCTAATCCCGGGTTTTTTGGATCGTTTCGCTGCAAGGCTTGCACCACCTTTGGAATTTGCTTGGGCCCCTTGAAATCGGCGTGCGTCGTAATCAGGCCATCCTTGCCGGGGACGGCGAACGGATGCCCGTCGTTGTCCACCATGAAGGTGTCCACCAATGTCCGGAGGCCGACTTGGCGTGGTTGTTTGCCCTTGTTCTCGCACTCATAGCTGATCAGGCAGGTGTTAAGCACTTTTTTCTCATCGACAACGATCTGGACGGTCTGGGTAAAGTGAATGTCCTGATAGATCCAGACGGATTTATGGCCCGACCCCTCTTTGCCGACGGGGCCCTTGGTAAGCGGAACGAGCTTCGGTTTCCACTGGCCGGCGCTTGAGCCGAACATCACCTCCTCGCCGTTGACCCGGACCATGGTGTTGCCGCTTTGGCCGTCGGGGGTATAGGTGATCCTGCTGCGGTTTTTCGTTGCCAGCCCGACCTGCATCAGCGGGCCGAATCGGTAGATGAGCAAGGGTACTTTTTCAGGCATGGCCTTGGGCTCTCCGCTACTTTTCTTGGTGGGCGGGCCGGGCATGGGTGTGTTTTCCAAGAAAAAAATGCGGCGAGGCGGGCTCTCCAGGTCACAATCCAGTTTCTGTTCCCGGGTGAAGCGAACAAACTCCCAATGGTTTGAGAATTTTCGCTGGTATCGTTGTTCCAGCAGATTTAGAACCGTTCGCCGAGCTACCCCGATGCATCCAGGCAATTTGAGAACATCGACAAGTTCCTGAGTGGAGGCATTGCTAGCAGGCAACCGGTGGCCAGTAATCAAGAATCCCGGCATTCCAATAAGGGGATGGTTCAAACAAGAAACCGACCCAACCTGGCCCCCAATCCGGCGAACTAGTTCTCGGGAATCCATTTTGTGGAGCACCGCCCCCAGTCCCAGCAGTAACGCGGATTGAGCATCAGGTTCCTTAACCCTGGCCAAGGCCTGGATCAAGATCTGCGAGGCAGGGTAGAATTCCATGCGACCCGCTAGTTCTGCCAACCCGCGGGCCAAGGAGCGCGAGGTGAAACGGTTTGAGGTTTTCCCCATGGCTTTTTCCAAGTATTGGCAGGCCTCCCTTGTATAAGTAGCCCCCAGTTTCGGCTCCAAGCACGCCGTCACATCAGCCAGTCCAAGGGCCAACACCTGCAAAGCGATGTGACTGGAAGTCTTACCCATGGCCTTGACCAACTGTTGGGCGGCTCGTTCGGCTAGGGGATTAGCCTGCTGCGGTTCCAACCACGAGGTCAGGCCTGCCAGCCCTTGGGCCAAGGACCGCAACTCAATGTAACTGGTGGTCTTTTCCATGGCCTGAACCAGGACTTGGGCGGCTTGGTCGGCCAGAGAAGCAGCTTGGGATTGCGGGAGCGTTTTGTTTATTTCGGCCAACCCCAAGCCCAACGCTCGGAGAGTTGAGGAATGGTAGGTCTTTTCCATGGCCTGAGCCAAAGCCTGAGCTCCCTCCGCCGCCAGTTGCGGTTCCAGCCAGGGAGCCACAACTTCCAACCCTTGGGCCATCTCTCGAAGGGCAATGGGAACAGTTGCTTTCTTTAGTGTTTCTATCAAACCCCGGAGAATCTGGTCGGCTTGTTCGGGCTCCATTCGTTTTGTCAAAGGCGCTAGACCCTGGGTCAACAACAACCGCCTGGCAGAAGGGCTCTTGGTTTTTCTCATGGCCTCCACAAGGGTCTGGTTTGCGAACCGGGTTTCCAGGGTCGCGGTAATCGCTCTTATTCCCTTTCCGAGGGCCCCGCGGGCATCGAGATCGGTGGTTTTTTCCAAACCCAGCACCAGGTTTTCAATAGTTTGGGCAGCCTGGTGATGTTCCAGTCCCTTGGCCGAAACGGCAAGGGCTTTGTTCAACCCATTGAGGGCTGCCCGGTCGGTGGTCTTACACATTGCCAACACCAGGGCCAGTACGGCCTTTTGCGGCTCCATCCGCGGTGCTATTGCTGCTATTCCCATTGCCAAGGTATTCTTTGCGTCGTCATCAGTGGTTTTTTGCATGGCCTGAACCAAAGCTTCACCCACTTGGGCAGCCTGAGGGTAATTCAAATCCTGCAACAAAGCTACCAGTGAAGGAAACACATCATCAAGGGCGATGGGATCGGTGGTTTTGCCAATGGTTTGGGCAAGGGTTAGTGCGTTTTGAGTTGCTTGTTCAGGTTCCAGCCGGGAGGCCATCGCAACTAAGCCCTTGGACAACCCTTCGAGAGCAACGTTATCGCCAGTCTTATCAATGCTTTGGACCAAGGCCTGAGCGGCAAGGCCTGCCTGACGGGATTCGAGGAATGGAGCTAAAACAGCCAAACCCAAACCTAACTCCTCCCAATCACCAGTTGGGGTTTTCTCAATCGCCTTCACCAGGATTTGGGCAGCTTGGCCAGCCATAATAGGAACCTGAAGGGCTTCGACATGTCCCAACAGAGCTGCAACCCCTAGGGCCATCATTTCCAAGTCCTGTGGATCGGGGGCCTTCTCCATGGTTTCTAAAAGAGTTTGGGCGGCTGCCCTTGCCCGCTGGGGTGTCAGATTTACCCTAAGAGCGGCCAAACCAAGGGCTATGCTGCTCAATTCATCCGGATCGTTGGTTGTTTCAAGTTTTCTCATCAGAGGTTGGGCGATTTCTGCGGTTTCATGGGCTTTCATTCTCCCGCCAAGGACTTTCAATTCCTGGGCAAACCACATGCGGGCGTAAGATCTTTGGGCCGAACATAAGCCTTCTGTTAAGATCACCGCAGCTTTGTAATGCTCCAATATTTCTAAAGCTTCTTTTAGCTTAATGGCCAACTCTTTCAAATCCCTTCTTAAGAAGAAGGTTTTTCCCATGACCTGGGTAAGAACTTGGGCGGCCAATGTGGCTACTAGTTGTTCGGCTTGGCGGGATTCCATGACCAAAGCAACCAGTTCCTTCGACAACCCCGCCAGGGTCTTGGAGTCTTTGGTCCCCTCCATGGCTTGAACAAGAATATGGGCGGTTTGCTGGGCGCTAGTTGGGGAAAGATTGCCCAGGGCAACGGTGATCCGCGCAATATCCACCCGCTGACTTTCATCCATTCCTTTGGATTGCAACTGGGCGCTTAGTAATTCCTCCAGGCGTGCGCGACGGTTCAGGTCCAGGCCCGTCGCGGCGTGCAAGGCCACCTTCGCGCGGATCCGCAACTGCCGGGTAGAAACCGGATCCCGAAGACCTTCTTCTATGAAACGGAACCAAAGACGCTCCCCCCGATTCTCTGCCAGTTCCCACAAGGCATCAATCTCCGGGTCAGCAAGAGGGTGGTTTTCCAGTCCTTGAGACCCTAGAGGGCGGAGGAGGCTCCTGGCAAAGGCTTTTTCCAGATCAATCCGTGCCTGGGTCTCTCTTTTGGCCAGCAACTTGTTGGCTTGGGCCAGTTTTTCCGCCTGCAGCCTTTGCAGGTTTTCTTTGTTTGCCAGGGCGGTTTTTTCCACAGCCAGCAGGCGATTGGCTTCGGCCTCGCCATCCGCGCGATCCGCTTCGCCCAGGGCCCAGGCGGCCAGGGTCCAGGCCACTACCGTGCCGGCCAGCAGCAGGAGCGCCACCCCGGCGGTCAGGCCCGCCACCATGGGGCGGCGCTTGATCCACTTGGCCAGTTTTTCCACACGTCCCACCGGCCGGGCCCGGATCGGCTCGCCGGCCTGGAAGCGGCGCAAATCCTCGGCCAATTCGTCGGCGCTGGCGTAGCGCCTGGTTGGTGTCTTTTGCAAGCATTTCAGGCAAATGGTTTCAAGGTCGTGTGGCGTCTTGGGCTGCAGGCGCGACGGCGGCACCGGCTCGTCGGCCACGACCTGGATCAGCGTGTCCATGGGGGTCGGCCCCTGAAAGGGCGGCCGGCCGGTCAGGCATTGGTACAAGATCGCCCCCAGGGCGTAGACATCGGCCAGGGGCCCGACGTTCTTGCCCTGGCCCTCGGCCTGCTCCGGGGCCATGTAGCTGGGCGTGCCCAGGACCGCGCCCGAGGCGGTCAAGCCGCTGCCGGCTTCGGCCCGCTTGGCCAGGCCGAAGTCGGTGATCTTGGGAGTAGCCGTCAGCCAACAGCTATCAGCCGTCAGCCTGTCTTGGCTGATCGCTGACGGCTGAGGGCTGAGAGCTAACAGGATGTTGGCGGGCTTGAGATCGCGGTGGACAATGCCGCGCTGGTGGGCATAATGCATGCCGCGCGCCAGCGGCTCGACAAGGCGGGCGGCCTCGCGCGGCGGCAGGGGCACGCCGGCCAGCCGGTCGGCCAGGCTGCCGCCGGCCATGAATTCCATGGTGAAATAGGGCAGGCCCTGATGCTGGCCGACGTCGAAAAGCTGGACGATGTTGGGATGCTGCAGCTGGGCCACCGCCTCGGCTTCGCGCAGGAAACGCGCCACCTCGTCCTGGCTGGCGTAACCGCCGGACAAGACCATCTTCAAGGCGACCTGGCGCTTGACCTTGAGCTGCAAGGCCCGGTAGACCACGCCCATGCCGCCCCTGCCCAGCTCCTCGAGAATCTCGTAGCCCGGCGGCTGCGGCACCTCGGCGGAGCGCAAATCCTTGATCGCGGCGCCCCCGGAAAGCGTGGCAATCCGAGCGGTAACTTCGGCCCGGGGCGATAAGGTATTCCCTTCGCTGGGGCTGGTCGCCGCGAGGCGCGACTTGGACAACTCGTCGCCTGTCCCTGGCCGGGAAGGAGGAAGGGTCTCCGGTTCGAAAAGGGAAGGGGATTGACCAAAAACTGTATCGATCAGGCTTTTGTGGTCTGGGAAACGGTCGTAGTAATCCTCGGGCTGGGGCTGCTGGCCGCGGCGGCGGCGATAGCTCACTTCCAGCGCCAGAAGCTCGGGGAGCAACGCCAGTTGCTCCTCATTGGACCCGTCACCGAGGGTTTCTTCCAGGCGCGGTTCCCGGCCCGCCTGCCAGCCGGCTTCGTGACGCTTGCGGATTTCCGCCAGTTTCTCGGCAAAGCCTGGCTGCCGGGATGAAGGCGCGGCCATGGCTTTCCCTCCTTAAAGGAACGACCTGCTTGGAGACAGCGTGGATGCCCTGAGTTTGTTGCCGGGATGGGCCGATGTCAAATGAAAACCGGACATCGTCGTGGACGTATTCGATGAGGACAAAGAGTGTTCCCTTCCTTTGCTGACGACCGGCCTTTCTGCCTTTCCTGGCCACAAGCCGTCTCGCACCTGGGGCGATTCATCGCCACAACGGTATGTCGTTGAGGACGGTATCAAGGTCGTGCCACATGATCGCTGTCCGCATTGCTGGCAAGTCTGGGATTTCAAGTTGCAGAACTCGCGCACTTTCAGCTTGGGGTGGGGTGCAACGCACCACTTACATCTGGTCGCTCAGCTTGATTCGTCTTTTCGCCATGATTGAATTGAATAATAGGGCCACTTACCCAACACAACAAGCGTCGGCGTGTCGGCGAAGTCCGCGGATTTTGCTGGATTCTTTGACCTCCGGACATATAGTGACAACGGCGCTTGACCTTCACCCCTTTGGATTTTCAGGCCAGTCCATGAGTTTGCTTTCCGCCGAGCGACCCGCCTCCCGCAATGGGCTGCTCGGGAAAATTGAGTCGTCCCGGCCGCGGCGGCAGCCGTTTACCGAATACCGCAATTTCATTCAGCGCTATTACGACGGTCTGGCGGGGAAATTCACCGGCTTCACCGGCTTGGTAACTGGGCACGAAACGCTGGCCGGGCGGCTGATCCGCCCCAGCGCTTTCGACGTCCGCGGCTCGAAACGCCTTCTCGACGCCGGCTGCGGCAACGGCCGCTATACCCGCTTCCTGCTGCGCCAGGCCGACCCGGACGCGCTCATCACCGGCTTCGACATCTCCCAGGGCATGCTGGTGCGGGCCCGCCGGCGCCTGCAATCGCCGCGCGTCAGCCATGTCTCCGCCGACCTGACCCGTCTGCCCTACCCGGACGCTTTCTTCGACGCCATTGTGTGCGGCTGGGTGCTCGAGCACCTGCCCGATCCGCGGCCCGGCCTGAGCGAATTGGCCCGCGTCCTCCAGATCGGCGGCAAGTTGTTGCTCCTGGTCACCGAGGATACCCTGACCGGCTCGATGTGCAGCCGCATGTGGCATTGCCGCACGCACAACCGAGCCCAGTTGCAAAGTCTCTGCCTGGAATACGGCCTGCGCTGGGTGCGGCCCTTGTGGTTTTCGCCGCTGCACGCCCTGTTCCGCCTGGGCGGCATCATCGGCGAGCTGCGCCGGGAGGTTTTACCCCAAAGGGGTTGAATCGCAAAGCCCAGGGTCGCGCAGCGCACCCTGGGAAAGACGTCCGGCCCCTCACCGAATTTACGCCGAAGGCGTTGCATCAACCTGCGGCAATCGTGATGCAACCCCTTCGGGGTGGCTGGGACCGAGCGCGGACTGTAGGCCGGATTGGCAATCCGGCCTACCTTATCCATCGAAGAGTGGACGAATGCTATTGGTCGCTAGAGCTTTACGCAGCAGCCGGCTGGCCAGGTGCCCGCAGCCAGGCGGCGGCGCCGGGCTTGCCTGCGGAGCAAGGGGACGATATCCGGGTCGATAGCAATCTCGTAGCGGCGTTTCCGGAGCGTCGCTTGTACCGCAACGGTGGTGACATCTTCGAGGTAGTTGGTCGTATCGTGCCGGTCCCAGAATTCAGCGGCTTCCTCATAACTTGCGAATTCTTTCAGTATCGGCTCACGAGGTTTTCTTCTGGCCACGATAATACCTCCGTTCGGCCGTCGTCATTGGCCGCTCGTACCTCAGGATATTAATTACCCCCGCTCCGTTTCCGTCATGCTCCGCGGGTTGAGGGCGGCGTGCAGTTCTGCTTCGGAGACGGCGGCGCCGGTGTCTTTCTTTCTCAACTTGCCGGCTTTGAGAAGGTCCAGGCACACTGTGCGTACGGGTTGGCCGCTGGCGAACGCTTCCTTGGCGATTCCTGCCGCGAATTCGTAGCCGATCAGCGGGTTCAGGCTGGTGACCATGGCCATGCTCCATTCCACCTGCTTCTCACAGGCGGCACGGTTGGCTTGCATGTCCTGGGCGCAAAACTCCACGAAGGCGTTGATCGCCCCAGCCAGTAGCTGCACGCTCTCCAGTGCCGCCAGGCCCATGACCGGCATCATGATATTGAGCTGAAACTGCCCGCCGGCGGCCCCGGAGAAGGCGATGGTCTGGTCGTTGCCGATGACGCGGGCGCAGATCTGCATCATGCTCTCGCACATGACCGGATTGACTTTGCCGGGCATGATCGACGAGCCGGGCTGCAGGTCGGGCAGCATGATCTCGTAGAAGCCGCAGCGCGGGCCAGAGCCGAGCCAGCGGAGGTTGTTGGCCAGGGAGAACAGACTGACGGCGATGGCCCGGAGTTGGCCGGAGCACTCGACCAGGCCGTCGCGATTGGCGTTGGCCTCGAAGTGATTTTTCGCCTCGATGAAGGCGACGCCGGTTTCCCTGGCCAGGACCTCGGCGACCTTGGCGCCGAACTTTGGATGGGTGTTGATGCCGGTGCCGACGGCGGTGCCGCCGGCGGGCAGTTCGAGGATCGCCTTCAGGCCCTTGTGGGCACGATCGAGCGCCAGCTCCAGTTGCCGCACGAAGCCGCTGATTTCCTGGCCCAGGCGAATGGGCGTGGCGTCGGCCAGGTGCGTGCGGCCGATCTTGATGATGTCATCCCACGCCTTGGCCTTGTCGGCCAGCGCGTTCTTGAAGCGTTCCAGAGCGGGGATCAATTCTTTGTGCATGGCTACCGCGGCGGCCACGTGAATCGCCGTCGGGAACATGTCGTTGGTGGACTGCCCCATGTTGACGTGGTCGTTGGGATGGATGGGCTTTTTCTTGTCGAAGCGATCACCCTTGGTCAGCTCGATGGCGCGATTGCTGATGACCTCGTTGGCGTTCATGTTGGAAGAGGTTCCCGAGCCGGTCTGGTAGACGTCGATGGGAAATTCGCCGCCGAGCTTGCCGGCGGCGACTTCGCGGGCGGCCTGGATGATTGGCTCGGCGATCTCGGCCTTGAGCTTGCCCAGGTCGCGATTGGCGATGGCCGCCGCCGCCTTGACCAGGCCAAGAGCGCGAATCAACCGGCCCGGCAACGGCTGCCCGGAAATCGGAAAATTCTCCACCGCCCGCTGCGTCTGGGCGCCGTAATACGCCCTGGCGGGAACTTTCACATCGCCCATGGAATCTTTTTCGATGCGGAATGCACTCATAGATTTCTCCGGAATGGTGTCCTCATCGGAAGGGAGGAAAGGTGCCGAAGCCTTGTCGCAAAAAGCACTTGGCCGGCCCCATAAGGGTGTCTTACAATTACAATGATTGTATTCCTGGACCTTCCAAAGGGGGTTGGTTATGAAGAAAAAGAATAACCATAATAGAGGCCGCCAGTCCTCAAAAAAAAATAGCGTCCCGCGCTGGAAGATTCGTTTTGACGATTATCGGTCGGATGAATTGTCCCGATTGACGTTCGCCAGCGACGCGGACATGTACGCGGCCCTCGACCTGGTCTGGGTCGGCCGTTTGCAGGGCATGCCATTCCATTTGGTCCCGGATGGAGACTCCCTATTGGTCCCAAAGAAAGGGGTTCCTTTCTTCACCAAGGCGGGCATCCGGTTCGTGCAAAAAAGTTGAGCTCATAGAGGGCACGACAATAGGGGGTGGAATTGTGGCCGAGGAATTCCCAGAGCCAACATTTGAACGCCGCACGCGGATTGTTTGCCACTTTCCCATGAATCGCCGACCCGATCAACGCAAGCGCAACCAACTATTCGTTCTGCGCGACTTTATCAAATACCTGAAAAACTCCGACTTGACCGGCTTTTCCACGTCTTCGTTGTTGGAAACGGTTTTCACAGGTTATTGGCGGGCACAACCCAGTGAAGAATTTGATGAAGAGAATGTGGTCTTGTTGATAATCGACCATCCCTTGGACAAAAATAATCCAGTCCTGTGGAAGTTCCTTGCCCAAATGAGACGCGAAATTCAGAGACTTTACCGGCGGTACGCGGGGGCCCAGGAAAAGGACATTTGGATTGTGGTCCATTCCATCGATCGCCTGGTGTGATGCTATGAACCAAGCACCCCAAGTTCTGTGTGCCGGCATCATCGTTGCGGACCACGTGTGCACGCCGATTTCCCACCTCCCCG
>CAZFGM010000113.1:0-5987 GCA_964518515.1 uncultured Alcaligenaceae bacterium
TCGGCGGCCACGACGCCGGCGGCCTTGAACTTTTGCTCCAGGCCCAGCTCGGCCGTGGCATAGCGGAATTTACCGTTGCCCAGGTTGCGATAAAAGCGCACCAGCCCCGTTTTGCAGGTCACCAACAAGTCAAGCAGACCGTCGTTATCGAGGTCGGCCCAGGTTGCGGAAACCGAATCGGCCCGGAGCTGGGCCAGGTCGCCCGCCTCGGCGGTCACGTCTTGGAACTTGCCCTGACCGTCGCTCTGATAGAGCTGCACCGCCGCGGGCGGATACAGCTTGACGGGGGACGGCCGAACCCCGATGCGCAACAGCGGCCCCTCATCAAAGACCTTCACCAGTAGGTTATTGGCCCCCTTGGCGACTTCGACCTCGACGCGATCGGCGTCGGCCACGTAGGATCGTTTGCCCTTGAACTCGTACACTTTCTTGCCGTTGAGCCAGGCGACGAGGCCGTTCTCGCTGCCGATGAAGAGGGCGATTTTCTCCGCCTGGGGCCAATCGAAAGTGGTGAAGGCGTAGGCGGCATTGGGCGACGGGCTGGCGCGGCGCACTTGCAGGGCGCCCGTGTCGCCGGCGTGGACCTCGAGCCAGCTCCAGCGATAGTCGCCGATTTTGATCTCGGGATGCTTGGTGGGGTTGAAATCGGGGCCGGCATTCAAGGTTTTGTCTTCCTCCGCGGAAAAGGGGCCCAGCGCCTGCCAGTCGCGCAGGGCGCCTTGCCGTTCCTTGGCGGTGACGAATAGTCCCAGCCGGCCGTTGTTGAGAAAATCCGCCGAAGCCAGCGAGGGACCCGGCACGGAGGGAAAAGTCAGGCCGGTGTCCTTGGTCTGGGTGAACACGCCGTTCTTGTTCAGGGCCGCCAGCGGCCTGTCCAGATTGAGAATGAAATCCGGCTTGCCATCGCCGTTCAGATCGAGGATGGTCAGGAAGTTGGCGGGGTCCTGGCCCAGGCCATCCGGCCCCAGGCCGACCTGGTTGGATACATCCTCGAACCACTTGCCGTCCTTGCCGCCCTTGTTGAGGTAAGCGGTCAGTCCTTGTACGCCCACCGAGCAGATAATATCGGGCAGGCCGTCGCCGTTGATGTCCAGCCAGCCGCAGGCCTCGCCCGGATTGCGGACGCGCTGCGGGGAGTCGGGCAACAGGGCGCTGTCGTCGCGGAATTTGTCCCCCAGGTTGGTGTACAGCTTTCCGGTCGAGGTCAAGAGCGATAAGCGACCGGATTTGTCGTAATCGGCGAAGGCGGCGGCCCGGCAGCCTGGGTCCTTGCCCAGGCCCCACTTCTCGGTCACATCGTTAAAATTGCCTTTCTGATTGTTTTGCAACAGCACCAGGCCCTCCGTGCCGACGAGGAGAATGTCGGGGTAGCCGTCGTTATCGAAGTCGGCGGCGATGGCCCCTTGCGTGGTCCCCGGGGGACGCGGCAATTCCATCATTTGCGAGAACCCGGCCACCGCCGTCAGCTGGATCGCTTCGATGGAAGGCTGCTCCACCACAGTGTACGCCAGCGGCTCCTTCATGCTGGCCTTGACCTTGTGAATCCGCAGGTCCGTCCGGCTCACCGTGGCCGGTACCACGACCTCCTGGCCCTTGATCAGTTTCTCGATGGCCTCGCGCAGCCCGGCGATGTCGCCACAGTAAGTCCGGCACAGGTACGGCTCGCCGTGGCTGTGGTTCCACCATTCGCCGCCCAGGTAGCACTGGTACCAGTAGCGGCCGATGCACGTCTCGCTGGCCGTGCCGTTGTGGAAAAAGATGGCGATTTTGCCCGGCTCGGCCCACTCGATGGGCGCTTTTTGCTCCATGGCGTTGAAGCCGCCCACGCCGACGTTGTGCTTGATGACGTCGCTCGGGTGCTTGCCCTTCAGGTCGGCGACCTTCTTGTAATAGATCAGCTTCTTTTCCTTGTTCACCTTCTCGACCTGCACGACGACGATGTTCGTCGATTCGTTGATCGTCCGGGGCAAGGTGTAGCGTTCTTCCACGTAGGACGAGCCGGGAAGAGCGAGAAAGAGGAACAGACCCAGGCCAACGACAACGGCCAACAGGCGGCGAAGCATCATGGTTTGGACTCCTTAAAGGTCAAGGGGAGCTTTTTAATTTAACCTGAGATCGCTTCCAAGGCAAGGAACAACCGGAGCCGGCCGTGGCGAGCCGTGCGGCCCCGGCCGTGGCGAGCCGCGTGGCGTCAGCCGCCGGGTTAGCCAGCCCGTGCAAAAAGTAAAAGCACAGCAGGTTGTCGGCGTATTGGCCGGCGGCGTCGGGGCGTACCTCAGGGCTTGTCAGGCCAGTAGCGTTTCAGATCGGGAATGAGGTCGAAATCGGGATCGGTCGTGTACACCCAAGCTTGGCAATGCTGGGCGACACAGGCGAGCAAGAGATCCGACAGGGGAAGCTTGTGCCCGTTGGCAGCAAGTTGGCGTCCGAGATCGGCGGTCGCGACCCAATCGTTCCAACCGCCCTCGACATAATGGGCCGCTTTCAATCGCGACGCAATCCAATCGGCCTGATCCTGGCGTCGAAAACCCAGAAGGACTTCAGCCACAACGGGCCCCACCAGAGCCACACGATCGGCATCGAGCAGATCATCAACGACGGCTTTCTCCGGCGAAGTGGGTTTGGCGAAGAACGACGCCCAGATGCACGTATCCACGAAAACCCATTCTTCCATCGGGGCTCATCCATTACTGCGGAAAAGTGGACTCATCCAGCTCGAGTTGCTCCAGTTCCTTCCAGTTCGCTTCGAACTGGACCTTGCCGGAGACAGCTTTCAGCTCGCGGAGCCTGGTGAGGCGAAGAAATTCCCGTGCCGCCTTGACGACAGCTTCAGCATCGTTCTCAACTTTCGTGATTTGTCTAAGCGCAGCGATTTCTTGAGCCGGCAATTCGATGTTGATGCTCATGGTTCGTCTCCGCAGGTCGGCAAGGCGATAAGAATATCCTACCATAAGTTGACGGCTCGGCCCAGGCAGCCTGTCGCGGGGGAAAGGGGGATGCAGGCTTGTTGCCATCGAGCTGCTCGATACCTCCGAACAGGTGAACCGGCCCAAGGCAAGCCTGCGGCGATCGGCCAATTCAGGCTGGCCTTCCCGTCTGTCTCCGAGTCTCGGTGCATGTTTCCTCCACGACCTCGCTTATCCAAGTTGGAAGAGAAACGCGAGCGTGCGGGTTTGGAATCATTTTTAGGAAAGGAAGCCACTTCACTCCCTGGGCTGTACCCGTGATCGCATTCATGAACAGAAGCACGCCGCCGACGCGAGTATGTTGCGCTGGGGTGAAACGGCGGGGCACCAGTTGCGTCCAGGATTCAAATACGGTTGGCTGTCCACCAGCATTTACCATTATTAGACCGGACGCGCCCCTTGGCAGCTGCCGGGCCTCCGCCGTCAGAATGTCCTCGCCTCTTTGGTCGGCGAAGGGTAGTCGAACAACGATTTGCCGGTTAGGGTGACCTGGTACCACAATGGACTGGGCGAGTGCCATCCGAGTTCCATTGTCTGGGAGAATCGAAGGAATAACGACAGCCGGATCGCCCGACTTGACGATTATCGATGCAAGATCGCCAACGTCGTGGCTGTTACCGTCAGCCGCCTGGCAGACCTCGCATGCCTGCCGGGCCAAATCATCCTCTTCACCCTCCATCGGTTCTCGCCAAAAAACGACCTCCAACTGGAAGGGCTTGAGTACCGAAATCACATGATCTGCAATTCGTTGGAGGATCTCTAGCGTTCGGTTGCTGGCCTCTGAACGGTTGAGTTGGGTGACCTCGACGTAAGTCCAGAGGCGGGACCATGCCGGTGCATGATTGGACCTGCGTGAAAGCGGGTATTTTTCACCACTTCCACAGCGCCGGAGCGCAGGCCGCAATTTCCTTCCCTTGACGTCACCCAAACCGCCGCGTAGAGAGGGGGCGCGCTTCGCAGGATGGGAGGCGATGACGGGGGCGGGGGGCTTGTTTCCATCGAACTGCTCGACGCTTCGGAACAGGTGAACAGGCCCGGCGCGGTGGAATTTGCCTACGGAACTGAACAAAGCAGCTAATCCTTTTCCCTACCGAATGCCCTTCGCAGGAAACGTTTGACAAACTCCGGCATGGGAACACCTCGTACAGCACCCATATAGCCCCATATAGCCCTTCTGTGTATGCGTGTATAGGTATTGAATCGACTGAAGGACGTCAAGCAGGAATCCCTGGATTTTCCCCGGGGCACGAAGATGAGCAGTTTTCGGCTCGAAGTTTTTTGCAATGGCCAAATTCAGGCATCATTCCTGATGGCGTTCTTGTAGATGTCTTCAAGAACTTGCATAACCAAATTGCCCATTCGGCAGGCTGGAAGCCTACCCCACAGGTCCGTGTGCAATCCAGGTTAGAAGCGCTCAAGCGCGCGGCGGCCCGCTTGCCGCTGTTCGAGAAGGCTGGCGATTTTACTGCCTTGCAGCGCGTCCTGGTCGAGGCCCAGGCACGCTGCCCAGAAGAGGCTCCCGCCCCTCGGCCAACCATTCCCGATATTTGCACAACTGAGCTACCATTTGCCAAGTCGCGTATGTTACGTTGCATTTTACGACCGCACGCGGTCCGCGCTCACGGTCCGTACCTGCCGGCATGTGCATGACACGATTTGCGCTCCATGACCAAATCGGACCGCCGCGCCGTTAGCACACGGCCTTAACGGCTGCCGAGCCGGAGCTGGCCGCTCCGTCCGTCAAGAAACGGTGTTATCAGACTAGCGAGCGGAGGTGTTTACGTTTCGCCCACGTTTGATCCTTGCCAGCGAACCGCGTGCTTGCGAAAATCGAGGGTGCGTGTTTTCGAACCCGGCCCTTGCCAAGGACGATTTTCCCGTGGTCACCCCTGGCATTCGCAAAACCGTGGGCATCGACCTGGGCACGACCAACAGCGTCATCGCCCTGCTGGACCCCACGGACAGCGCTATCCTGACGGGCAAGGATGATCGCGGCGGGGCCATCGTGCCCTCGCTGGTCGGTGTCCATCCTGAGGGCCGGCAGGTGGTGGGGCACGCGGCGGCGGCCAGCCCGGTTGCCGCCGTGCGCTCGATCAAACGGCACATGGGCCTGGAGCGCTTCTTTCCCCTCGGGTCGAGCCAACTGAACCCGCCGCAAATTGCGGCCAAGATTCTGACCCACTTGCGCGATCTTTTGGCCCGGACGCTCAACGACCGCCGCTATCTGCTGGATTCGGCCATCATCACCATGCCGGCGTACTTCAACCACGACCAGATCGAGGCCACGCGCCAGGCGGGGGAATTGGCGGGCTTCGAGGTCGTGGAACTATTGCACGAGCCGACGGCCGCCGCCATGTATTATTCCTGGGCCTACGGCCACGGCGACGCGGTGTACCTGGTCTACGATCTCGGCGGCGGCACCTTTGACGTGTCGGTCATTCGCCAGCGCCTGGGCGATTACGAGGTCCTCAGCGTCAGCGGCGATCCTTTTCTGGGCGGCGACGATTTTGATCGGCTGCTGGCAACTTATGTGGGCGAAAAGGCCGGCCTGGCGGGATCGCCCCTTCTCGACCTGGGAACGCCGCGCGGCGCCGCCAATTTCCAGCGCCTGGTGCGGGCCGCCGAGGCCCTCAAAAAAGATCTGTCGGATCAGGACCCAGTGAGCCGCCATGTGCCGGACTTGCTGGAGGAAGAGTCCGGCCGTTGGCGGGGTGTGGATGCCGACGTTGATCGGCAAACTTTCCATCGGTTCATCAAGGACAAGGTGGATCGCACCATCGAGTGCTGCCACGAAGCCCTGGCCCGGGCCGGCGCGCGCGGAATCACGCTGTCGGAAATCGATTATGTCATCCTGGTCGGCGGCTCGAGCCGGATTGGCCTGGTGCGGGACACGGTGCGGGCCGCTTTTTGCAATGTCAACTTGCCGCGGCATGCCCGGCAGGTCGATCCGCTCCTGCACGAGCCCGACCTGTGCGTGGCCTACGGCGCCGCCCTCCGCGCCGCCACCTACGGGACCCGCTT
>CAZFGM010000113.1:6087-14510 GCA_964518515.1 uncultured Alcaligenaceae bacterium
CCCTGGAATTGCACCTGACCAGTCCGGTCAACACGCCGGAAATCAACTATGCCTTGACGGCGGTGGTGCGCGGTGGCGAAGCCGACGATTTCGCCGACGGCGGTTCGCTGCGGATTCACGCCCTGGCCTCCGGCCTGGTGCACGAGGCGTTTTTCGATGCGCGCCGCAGCATTGCCCAGAAAGTGCAACTGGTCCCGGAAACGGATAATGCTTTCCACCTCACGCTCTGTGACAGCGTGGGACAGGAAAAAGTTTCCGTGCCGGTGACGATTCGCCATACGCAACAAGCCCGGCAGTTGGGGCAGGGAGTCTTGTCCACCCAGCTCATCACCAAGCCGTTGCAGATGGAAGTCGTCAATCGCCACCGCCAGCGCGTCAAGAAGGTGCTGGCGCCGGTGGGGGCGGCGTTGCCGGCCACCTTTTCCTGCACCTGCCGCACGGTCGATCAGGCCGGGCGCATCGTCGTGCCGATCCTGGAAGAAAACCGGGTCATCAAGCAAATGGTGATCGCCGATGTCGATCCGGAATTGCCGATCGGCTCGGCCGTGGACGTGGAAATGCGCATCGACGTCAAGCATACTATCACGGTCCAGGTGGTGGTGCGCGAGGCAGGGCGGCGCGAGACGGTGACCATCGAGGCGCCGCCGCCGCCGCGCCGGCCCAGCCGAGCGGAAATCGACGCGGTCCAAAAGCACATCGAAGTTGTGCTCGGCGAATTCTCCGGCAGTTACCGCACCCGCGTCAAGGTCCAGGTCGAACGCCTGGTTGGGGACCTTCTCGAAGCCTTGCGCTATGAGGATGAACCGAAGGCCATTCAGCGAATGGCGGAGCTGACCGATGTGCTCGGGCAACTGCAAACGGCCCGCGGCCAGGTCCTCGATCCGCCGTGGCCGCGGTTTTCCCAGCTCGTCAAGCACTGTCTGCTCCTGGCCGGGGAAGTGGCGGACCTGACCGGCCGGCCGCGCCAGGAACTGTTCGAACAGGTCTACGCCCAGGAACGCTATGCCGAGAAGGCCCACGAAGAGCGCAATCAAACGTTGTACCGGGAATGTTTCGACAACCTGGGCAAATTAGCCGGCTATCTCGAGCAGTTGAAGCGAAATCAGCTGGCCGCGCCGCTGGAGCCGGCGCGTCCTCCGACGGCCCAGGACGTGGGGGAGGAAATCCGCATGTTGCAAGGTTTCCTCGCCAGTCTGGGGCAGCGGGTGCAAAATCGGTCCCGCGCGGATTTGCAACAACGGCTGGACATATTAGACAGGCAAGTGCAAAGTCTGGCGGACCGGACCCACGACGACGTTTACGGCGCCCTGCGCGAGCTACGCCGCCTCGACGCCGAGGCCGTCAAGGTGGAACAGGCCCTTTCCGGTGTTTTTTCCAGCGCTACCGGCGAAGGACTGCTTGAAGGAAGCTCCTAGGCGTGATAGCTTGATAAAATCCGCGCGGTTGCTTTCAGTCCCGCAGGCGAGTCTTCGAGCTTGCGGGATCTAACCGCGCAGGCTCGAAGACTCGCCTGCGGGCTTGGGAATATTACCCCGTGTCCCTTGATTTGCCAACTCTGCTGGTCGCTTCCGTGGTGGTTTACAGCGCCCTGGGCGTGGCCGCCGGATCGCTGGCGGTGGGCATGTGGTGGTTTCTGGGTCCTGGCCGGCGCTGGCGCACGTTCCACCGTATCCAATCCCTGCTGCGCAAAGGGCAGTGGCCCGAGGCCATGAACCTCGTCCGCCAATGGCAAGAAGGCAAGGTTTCTTTCGCCTGGCAAGGCCGCCTGTGGAAAGCGGAGGGCGAATGCCACCGATCGGCAATGGCCCAGGCCCTGAAGGACAAGGATTTCGAAAAAGGTCTGGGGCATGCCCTCAAGGCCGCTCACCTCTTGAAAAAAGCGGAACTGGAAGCGCGCGTCGAAGTGGTCGAGGCGATGCTGGCCGAAATCCGCCGGCTGTTCGCCACGTCAGGCCATTCCGAGCCGATTCATCAACTCGTGGCCCGCGTCTTGATTCTGCAAAATCCCTGCCTGGAGGCCTTCTTCTGGCAAGGGTTGTGTCATCTCCGGGATGGTAAATACGATCAGGCCTTGGCTTCGCTGCACACCGCGCGCACCGGCGAGAGCAAGATTTCCTTGACCGCGGAGCTGGTTGCCAATCCGCCGCCGCTCAAAAGCGGCTTTCTGGATCCCCTCTTGTACATCGGCGCGATTCACCTGCGCCAGGGCCAGCCCAAGGAAGCGCTGCGCTTTCTGGTCGAAGCCAACCGGCTGGACAGCACCTGCCCGTTCGTGACCTGGCAGCTGGGCACGGCCATGATCGCCGCGGGCGGCGATACCCAACTCGCGGTACGGGCCTTGCAGCGCACCCTGGGGCCGCGCGGTTTCTTGCAGTGGAAAGACCTGCCGCACAAGGCCTGGGTCGAAGGCTTTCCGGAACAACGCTCCTATGTTCGCCGTCTGGCCGCCAAGAATCCCTATCCCTGTCCGCTCTGGGGCAGTGATGTGCAGCAAATCTTGCGGCTGGGAAACATTGCCCTGGGTCAAGGACTTTACCGGCTGGGCAACTTCCGCGAGTCGGCCGAGGTTTTCGCCAAATTGCTGCAGGAAGGAGCGCCTTCCGCGGCGGTGTTGCGCGGCCTGGGCCTGGCTCAGGCACGGCTGGGCCAGTACGACGAGGCCTTCAAGCACCTGCGCACCGCCCACGAACTGGAGGAGCCCAAAGATCGCCTCACCGCCGGTTACCTGGCCCTGTGCGGCGCCAAGGGCAAACCCAAGCAGGAGGAGGACAAACCCCGCAACGTGCTGTGGGCCATTCGCCTGGTCAACCAGTTCACCGCTCCCGGGGATGTCGAGTGGGCAACTCTGGTCAACGCCATCTATGCCGAGGCGCGGGGGTTGGGCTTGGCCATCGATGCCGACGATCAGCTGTACCTGTGCGAGCATTTGCTGTCGGTCAGCGCGGCCGATCCCGTGGCCGCCGAAGCATATCACCACTTGCAAGCCACGCATCCCCAGGTGATGCACCGGGAATATGCCTGGCTTTATTGCCGGGCCGCCCAGCAACACAACCTCAGCGGTCCCCAGGCGCTGGCCTTGTTCGGCGTCACGTTTGCCGATTCGGTGGCGGCCCGCGACTTTTTCGACAAGCGCCAGTGGAATTTCGACGACGTCGAGGTGACCTTCCTGGAACGCGCCGCCACGCTGGCCCCCGGCGCGTTTCCCGCCGTCCTGGGATCGGACTACGCTCCTCGCGGAGAAAAAATTCTCCTGGAGCGTTCCGCGCAGCAGGAGCAGGCCCAGCAGGCGGACGCGGCCCTGGCCAGTGCCGAAACCCTCCTCAAGCTGGCGCCGCACAATGCCCGCGCCCACGATCGCCTGGCTTACCTGTATCATCGCCGGGGCGATTCCACGCAGGCACTGGCGATCCTGGAAAAGTGGAGTGCCGCCTACCCCAGGGAGCCGCTAGCGCTGGTCCGGCAAGCGATTTTGCACCAGCAGCGCGGCGAGCCGGCCCCGTGTCATGAGTCAATCCACAAAGCCATGCATCTGGCCCAGGGTCCCAAACGTGCGGAACTGGCTTTCTTGGGGGCCCGTTTGCTTCTGCAAAGCTGCCAAGTTCCCGAAGGCAGGGCGAATGGAGAGCGGGCCAAGGTGCTGGCCAACGCCGGCCAGCTTCTGGAAGAATGTCTGCATCATGATCCACGACACGCCGAAGGCTTGTGGCTGTTGGCCGCCATCCGCAGCCTGCTCGGCGATAAAGCCGGGTTGGCGAAGCAAGCTGCCGCCATGGCCCGGCCGGAAATTGCCGATGCCCGCTTCCACTTCCTGGCCGGCGTCTGTCAGTTGGCCGCCGGCGATTATCCCGCGGTGTTGCAAGCCTGCCAGCGAACGCGGGCCTTGAGTGAAAAAACTCCGGCAGCCACTGGGGCCAAGACAGAGGAAAAAAAAGGAACCCCGCTTTCCCTGGTCTTGGAAAGCGGCTACCTGGAGGGATGGGCCCAAATCCTGCAAGGCCAGGCTGTGGAAGCGGCCCAGGCCCTGCGGTTGGCGGCGTCCAAGCCGGAGGGGCCGTCCGCCGGCCATGCCCGCGCCCTGCTGGGCCAACTGGCCTTCCAAGCGGGCGCTTTGGCCGATGCCATCAAATGGTGGCAATCCGTCGAGCCGAAAAAACGCTCCGCCTGGAAAATAAGCGAAACCTTGGCCGGCACGGTGTTTCTGACCGCTCTGGAAGCGTTGCAGGAAGGCAAGTACGAAAAGGCCGCGGAAAAACTGCGCGAGGCCGGCAAGCTCGGCTGGCGCGATCGCCGACTCGGGCCGTTGTTAACCTTGTCCCTGGTGAAAGCCGGGCAAAAATTCCTTTACCATCCTGTGGAAGCGGCGACAACATGAAAAAATCCGAATTCCGAATATCGAATTCCGAAGCTAATCCGAAATTCGAATCTCGAAATTCGACACCGGATTGGTTGGGGAGTTTAAGATTTTGAATTTTGGTATTCGGATTTGTTTCGGATTTCGATATTCGAATTTCGGATTTTGGACCCAGAATCATGGAAATCGTGGACGCCATCGTGGTAGCCCAGCCGGCGGCCCCGCAACTGGTCGAAGCGGCACGCTTTCTGGAACAGGCCGTCAAGGCCGGCTGCCTGGATGCCCAGGTCCACTATATGCTCGGCCTTTGTTACAAGGGCTTGAATAAACCGAGCGAGGCGCGCAACGCCTTTCGCAAGATCAACCCGCCCGACGCCAACGTCTGGCTGCAGATGGGCTTGTTATCCTTCGGCGAAAAAGCCTTTGCCCAGGCCGACCAGGAATTCAGCAAGGCCTGGGAGATGGACGCGGGCTGTTACGAAGCCGCCTACAACCTGATGCTGGCCCGCTTGTGCCAGGGGCAAACCGAGGCGTGCGCGGCCTTGATGCCGCGCCTGCTTGCCTTGGCCGCCGCGCCGGGCGAACAGCGTTTCCTGGCGCTTTTGGAAGCGCTATTTGGCGCCATGGGGCGCAACCCCCTCACCCCACCCTCTCCCCTGGGGGGAGAGGGCAGGGTGAGGGGCGAGGTTTCCCCCAATGGCGCCGGCAACAAGGAAACCGTGTTGGCCGAAATGACTCCCACCGAGGAACAGCGCATCCTGTCCATGCTGGCCGGGCTCGGCCAGTTCGAGGTGACCTATCCCTTGCTGCGCCGCCTGGCCGCACTCCGGCCGCACAGCGCCCATGCCCAGTCCGCCTATCTCGATATCGTCTTGGTCCAGGCCAAGCAAATGATGGATAAAAGCGATTGGGAAGGCGCCAAGGAGCTGCTGGCCCCGCTCGGCCGCACGGCCACCTCCGGGGAAAAAGTCGCCCGGCCCACGCAAGTCGCCCTGCTCAACCTGTTGGGCTGCTGTTCCTGCCTGTTGCAGGATTTCGACATGGGCGTGTGGTATTTCGACGCCGCCCTCAAGAAAGCGGGCAACGACGCCTATCTGCACCAGAACCTGGCCCTGGCCTATGAATGGCAAGGCCGCCTGGACCACGCCGAGCATCACTGGGACCGCTACCTCGATTTGCTCGATCGCCGCACGCCGACGCCGAACGTGCCGAACTATTTGGAAACGCTGGCGTTCGCCGGACTCAATCGCCTGGCCGACGTTTATTCCAAGAAAGAACGCTGGAGCAGCGCCCTGACCTATTTGCAAAAGGCGCATCGTCTCCGCCCCAACGATCCCGACACGCTCGAGCGCCTCTATCATCTGTACAACCAGGTCAAACGGCCCGAGGACGCCCGCCGCACTCTCCGCCGCCTGCGCGAGGTCCGGCCCAACGATCCGCAGTTCGACCTGTACGAGCTGGACTTGAAGGAAGTCCGCACGCTCGAAGACATCGACCGCATGCTCAGTGACATTCGCAAGATTCTCAACAAATATCCCGGCGACATGCGCGTCGAAGAGCGGGCGGTCGGCATGGCCGGCAACGTCATTCCGCTCATGGGACGCATGTGCGACCAGCTCACCGACCAGCTCAACAAGATCGTGGACCAGATGCGCCGCCTGCCCAGTTACCAGATCAACTGGCCCGCCGTCCGCGAGGTCATGCGCGATCTGCAGGAAGAATTCATGAAGCTGCGCCGCATCACCAACAAGTGCCTGCAACTGGTCACCAACGACGAGCACCGCCGCGTCATCCGCGACCTGGCCGACCACATCGATCGTAAGATTGATTTGTGCCATTCGATGGGGGGATAATTTTGGTGAGTGGTGAGTGGATTGGAGAGTGCCTTGAATCATGGGACGAAAAACGAGGAAAAAGCACAAGCCAGTGATTTATGGCCCGCCCGTGATTAATAAAGCGGCCTTGGAAAGCGGATACAAGGGTGCGGTGTTGAAAAGGCCGTTGGAGGAAAATCGCCGGGTAGCCAAGCTGGTCGAATCGGCGGTCGGACCCTGGAAAATCCAGGGGCCGCATGTGCGACACGCGGGGCCCCGAGCGTTGCCCCATTTGCAACAAAAGGACGAGACTCACTTTGGTCATTCTTTTTACGAGACAGAATTTCGGAAAGCCAAGGCGAAATCATGAAATATTTCACTCCCGAGTTATATCTGCGGTTGCAAGATACTTCCTCCGATGAAGTCATGGATGCGGCTGATGAAGCTTGGGAAAAGGTGGCGGAAAAATATCGCCGCTATCTCAAACGCATTTTCAAAAGGTTGCCAAAAGGTCTGCGCCGGCTCCTGGACGACTATTACCTCCACGATGCCCGGATCTTATGTCTTGGCCAACGTGGGCGGAATTTCCTCATTGCCTTGCGCCTGGATACAACTCCCCATGAACTCTTGTTCTTGAATTACCGGCTCACTCGTCCCGCCCAGGTGCGAAAACAAGTTCTTCCCCCCGAACATGCAACCCAGACGCCGGAATGGATGTACGACGAGGTGGGTTTGGCCCGAGGTGGTTTGGGATACACTCAGGCCATTCTCTTGAGCAATGGTTGGGAAATCCATTTTACCTTCCAGGATGTAAAGGTTATCGCCACGGATTCTTGTCTGCCGGAAAGGGACGGAGCCTTGTCTGGTGTTCCTGCTACCTTGATGCCAAAAACCGCGTGAAGATCATGGCCAAGAGTCAAACTTCCGCGCCCGTCGTCCTGCAGCTCGCCGCCTTGCCGCGCGAGCAGATTGGGCCGTTTTTGTTGCTGGGTCTGGACAAGACCGCCGACAAGGCCCTGATCGAGGCTTCCTGGGCGCAGCGCTTGATCTGGGCGCGGAAAAACCAGATCACCACGCCGCTGGAAGACATCAACTGGGCCCGCGAATCCCTCAACGACATGGACAAGCGCATCGCCGCCGATGCCGGCAGTCTGAATGTCGATACCACCGAGGGCATGCTGCGGCGGCTGCGCGACCGCTATGGCACCTCGGTCGGCTGCCGGCCCCTGGATGTCGAGAAGTCCCTGGTCGATTATACGCCGGCGATTCCGGTTCCCAACATGGAGGAAGTTCGCCGGCAAATCCCGCTCGGGGAAGTGCCCCTGGAAATCCCGGCCCTGGCCAAAATTCTTGAACAATTTTGCCGGCAACCCCTCGACCCCTGGGACGAAGCCATGGGAAAAGGATTGAGCGGCAACAACAACCCGTAGCGATTTCTTGAATTGGGGCTGGTTTCCGGTTATTGTTAGCGAGCGCGAAACGAAAACATACCCCCCAAGGATTTCGCCGATGAACGATGAACGCTTCCGCAAAGGCGATCTGGTCAGGTTTCGGTTGGGGATACGCTCCATCCAGGGCGTTGTAAAAGAAGAGCGGAGGCGGATTGAAGTCAAAGGCAGGAATGGACAAAAAAGGCGAAGCGTAGATGGCGCGGCACCCTAACAAAGAAATTGAAGCAGCCCTGAAATATGCGCGCGCGCAAGAATGGACGGTGTTAAAATCATCCAAGGGACATTGCTGGGGAATAATCCGCTGCCCGCACGGGCGGGGTGGGTGTCAGAAGTCCGTTTGGTCAACTCCCCGCAACCCGGAGAATCACGCCAAGGACATTCGCCGGTTTGTTGCCAGGTGTCCTCATCAAACGGAAAGGAATGAACTCGATGAAGACGCATAAGTTCACTTTGATCCTTTCCGGGGTTTCGGAAATTACCGCGGAACTGGCCCATTCCCTGTACGCAGCAACCCGGGGGGACATTGAATTGCAAATGTGTAATGGCATCCCGTCCCTGGATTTCGAACGCCCGGGACAAACTTTGCGCGTTGCCATATGGTCGGCTATTCGGGACGTGGAGCAGGCGGGTGTCCGCGTTGTGCGCGTCGAATCGGCATCGGCCAACGCGATCGCCAAAATCAACGCTGAACTCTTGGGCGAAATACGGCAAGTGGCGAAAAGAAAATAACTCTGCCCCGTTGCGTTCCCTTTTTGTTGCACTGTCTTGATGGAAAATGTGGAGGCGGCAAATGCAATTGACATTCTT
>CAZFGM010000114.1:0-14414 GCA_964518515.1 uncultured Alcaligenaceae bacterium
AGAATCCTCACGCGGAGCGTGAGGACTACACTCAAACCAAAATCTTCTCCACGCCGTGCGGAGAAGATGGGAATGGAGTTGCCGACATCGACAAAATAGAAACTATAAAATGGAATTCGCTCGGGTGCCAGTAAAATCCGGTTTTCGATGCTTGACAACTCATTTCGCTCTGGAACAATACACGGAAGGAAGGCCCATCGAACAGCCGCGGAGGGACATTATGGCCAGCATTGCCCTCATCGTGGAAGATGAACTCCCTACGGGCCAACTCTTGGCCGAGCACTTGCGGCGCTGGGGGTATCAGCCTACCCTCTTGACCGAGGGAAAAACCGCGGTGGGCTGGGTCCGCGCCAACCGGCCGGCCCTCGTCCTTCTGGACTTGCTCCTGCCCGACGTGGACGGCTTCACCATTTGCGAAAACCTCAAGCTCGATCGCGAAACCAATCTCATTCCCGTGATCATGATCACGGCCCTCTCCGGCCAGGAAGAGAAAGTCCGCGGCCTGCAAGTCGGGGCCAACCAATATCTGACCAAGCCGTTCACCGCCGACGGCTTGCGCCGCGCCATCCAGGCCGCCTTTGACTGGCAAGCCGACCTCGAGCGCCGCGGCACCGAGGGGGAAATCCATTTCCACCTGCCCAGCGACACCCATTACCTCGACGAGCTCAACGGCATGCTCGGCTCGCTGTTTTTGTTCAGCGGCCTGACCCAGCACCAGGTCAAGCAGCTGACCACCGCCGTGTGCGAGCTCGGCACCAACGCCATCGAATGGGGCCACAAAAACCAGGTCGAGCGCATTGTCAGCGTGGTGTATCGCATCGATCCGCAAAAGATAGCCATCGTCATCCGCGATACCGGCCCGGGCTTCAACCCGCAAAACCTGCCGCACGCCGCTTCCCCGGACGACCCCCTGCGCCACATGATGGTCCGCGAAACCCTCGGTCTGCGCGAGGGCGGCTTCGGCATCCTCCTGGCCCGCGGCCTGGTGGACGAGCTGCACTACAACGAAACCGGCAATGAAGCCCGCCTGGTCAAGTATTTTCCCACACGCGCCCACCTGGTTTCCGACGAGCAACGCCAGCACCTGGCGGAATTGCAAAGCTAACAAAACGAGCGGCGGGGTTTAGCCGGTTTATCCCCGCCGCTCGTAAAGTTTGCTGTTGACCCCTCCTGTTTTCTTCGCTATAAGCCCGCCGCTTCGAACTGCCCCTGCGCTTTTTCACGGCGGAACTCGTCCATGCGCCGAAAGAATTTTCTGTTCTGGTCCGGCATGTTGCTCCTGGTGGTGGCGGGCATCGCCGCCGTCCTGTTTTTCCTGGTTTCGCACGAGCCCGCCTTTTACCGCCGCGCCGCCGTGCCCCAGGGGCAGGAGCGCAAGGTTCAATCCATGTTATTCCAAACAGCCCTAATCCCATTGGTGGAATGCTTCAGCGAGAAACATTATCCCTCCAAGAAAGAAAAGGAAAATGGCTGGAACTTCTCCTATTCCGAAGAACAGATCAACAGTTATTTCCAGGAAGGAACCTGGGGAGAAATCGACACTCTGAAACGGCATGGCATCTGGGAACCGCGCCTGGTCATTGAAGCTGACCGCATCCGCCTGGCCTTTCGTTACGGCACCAAGCCGTGGAGCACCATCATGTCCCTGGATTTGCGCGTGTGGCTGGTGCCCAAGGAAGTCAACGTCGTCGCCCTGGAAATCCTCGCCCGCAGGGCCGGCGCCCTGCCCATCTCGGCCCAGTTCTTTCTCGATCAGGTCTCCGACATGGCTCAGAAATCCAACATCGACGTCACCTGGTACCGGAACAACGGCAACCCGGTCGCCCTGTTCCGCTTTCAAAGTGATCGCGTCCACCCGACGGCCCAGCTGCGCCGCCTCGAGTTGCGCCCGGGCAAGATCACCATCGGCGGCAGCCCGGTCGAGCCGGCGATTAGCTTGCTGCCGGCGCCCCGGCCGACCTTCCACCAATTGCGGGCATCGCCGCGCCTGGCCGACTACGCGTTGGCGGCTAACCCCCTTTCTCCCCCATGGCAAGGGGGGGAAAAAATCGTTCGAACCTCCATTTATCCCCCGCCTGTTGCACCAGAAGAACTCGAGCCGTGATCCGGCTTCCCCGGAGGTCCAGGTGCAGTCGATCGTGGCGGCTTTCCAGGACGTCATAAGTACCGGCATCCCAGGGCGTCACACGGCCGCGGCCGCCGCTGACCGGGCCTTCGTAATCCAGGTACAGCCGGCGGTGATCGCCGATCCGCGTGGCCGCGATGGCCAGGTTCTCCGGGCCCGGCGGTTCGGCCAGCCGCCACGTCCACAGCACTTCCCCCGCTTCCAGCATCAAATCCCAGTGCAGCGTGGGATGATCGTGTTCGAGAATGACAAAGCGCGGCATTGTCCTATTCCACCAAGCCCGGGGGCAAGTCTTCCTTGTTTACGTTTAGCGCTCGAATGATCCGGGCGGACGCGATAATTTCCCTGCCAGGGACAAGCGTGCGCTAAACGTAAACAAGGTCGAGCCTGCGTGGCTCCTGCTTAACGGCATTTTTCACAATACAATAATTATTCCCCTTCACAATGACCCGGATCAAACTTATGAAAGCCGCCTTTTTCGAAAACCCTGGGGCCCCGGAAGTAATTCGCTACGGGGATTTGCCGCAACCTGTGGCCAAGACCGGCGAGGTGCTGGTGCGCGTCGCCGCGGCGGCGCTCAATCCCATCGATACGTATATCCGCGCCGGCATCGTCGCCATGCCGTTGCCGAAGCCTTTCATTCCGGGTTGTGATCTGGCCGGCACGGTGACCGCCGTCGGCGCGGGCGTGAAAGCCTTCAAGGTCGGCGACCGCGTCTGGGGCAGCAATCAGGGATTGCTCGGCCGCCAGGGAACGGTGGCGGAGTTTTGCTGCGTTCAGGAAGACTGGCTGTATGCGCTTCCCGCCGGAATTGGGGAAACCGAGGCGGCGGCCGCCGCTCTCGTCGGTATCACCGCTCACCTCGGTCTGTTCCGCTGCGCCCGTTTGCAAACCGGCGAGACCTTGTTCGTCAACGGCGGCACCGGCGGCGTCGGCAGCATGGTCGTGCAAATGGCCAAGGCTGTCGGCGCCAAGGTCATCACCACGGTCGGCTCGGCGGAAAAAGCCGGCCTGTGTTCGCGTTGGGGCGCGGACCGCGTCCTCAATTACAAGACCGACGACGTCCCCGCCGGCATCCGCGATTTCACCAAAGGCCAGGGAGTCCACGTCTGGTACGAAACCCAGCGCGAGCCGAACTTCCAACAAACCGTCGAGCTGTTGTGCAAGCGCGGCCGTATGGTCATCATGGCCGGCCGCCAAGCCCAACCGATCTTTCCCGTGGGACCCTTCTACGCCAAGGACCTGAGCCTGTTCGGCTTCGCCATGTTCAACGCTTCCCCCGCCGAGCAGCGCCAGTGCGCCACGGACATCAATCGCTGGCTGGCGGACAAGAAGCTGCGCGTGCCAATCGGCCGGACTTTCCCGTTCGCCGAAGCGGCGGCGGCCCATCGTTTCCTGGAAGAGAATACCTTGCACAAGGCGGGGACGTTGACGGGGAAAATCGTGCTGGTGCCGTGACATGGGCATGGTTCAAAGGCTGGTAACAGGTTCGTAGGGTGGGTCGAGTCTTCGAGACCCACCGAAATCGGGCCCCATGGTGGGTCTCGAAGACTCGACCCACCCTACAGGATGTTACCCAAAAAGAACGGTTTTGAACCTTGCCGGGACATGGCTGCCGTCATTGTCATGAAGAGGAGCCAGACTGTGCCTTTGCGCCCAGGAAGCTTTCAGGAGCCTCGCTATGCCCGACTTGCAAGACGGCCAATCCGTGGAAATGCAGGGCTCCGGTAGCAAGCCCTACGTCCTGAAAAACGTCGGCGGCGTGTATTCGTGTTCCTGCCCGGCCTGGCGCAACCAGTCCCTGGCCATCGAGAAGCGGACCTGCAAGCATCTACGCAAGCTGCGCGGCGACGCCGCCGAGGAAGCCCGTGTCGGCGGCGCCGTGCCCCCGGCGCGGCAAAAGAAAGCCGGCGAAAGTCAGGAGCCACACCTGTTGCTCGCGGAAAGCTGGGATTTCCTCAAGGATCCAACCGGCTGGTGGCTGAGCGAAAAACTCGACGGGGTCCGGGCGTACTGGACCGGCCAGGAGTTTTTGTCGCGTCTGGGCAATGTCTTTCACGCCCCGGCGTGGTTTATTGCGGGACTGCCGCCTGAACCTTTGGACGGCGAATTGTGGCTGGGACGCAAACGCTTCCAGCGGGCCGTCAGCATCGTCCGCCGCCAGGACAAGAGCGATCACTGGAAGGAAATCACTTACGTCGTGTTCGACGCGCCCCGGCTGGAAAAGGCCTTCGAAGCCCGGCTGGAATTCGTGCGCGAATGCCTGGGCCAAAGCAAACCCGCGCATGCCCGGCCGCACGACCACGCCCTGTGCCGGGGCATCGATCACCTGAAGGAGGAGCTGGCCCGCCTGGAAGCGCTGGGCGGCGAGGGACTCATGCTCCGCAGGCCCGGCTCGAAGTACGAGAGCGGCCGGTCGAGCACGCTGCTCAAGGTGAAAAATTTCCACGACGCCGAAGCCCGCGTGCTCAAGCATCTGGAAGGCGCGGGTCGGCACAAGGGCCGGCTGGGCGCCCTGTTCGTCGAACTTCCTGACGGCACCACCTTTTCCGTGGGCACGGGTTTCTCCGACGCCGAGCGGCAGAACCCGCCGCCGGTGGGCAGCGTCATCACCTTTCGCTACCAGGAATTTTCCGAGGCCGGCGTGCCGCGCTTTCCCTCTTTCATGGGCCTGCGCTCCGAAGCGGCTTCAACCTCTCCATCCAGCAAGGAAGACAAACCGACCCCGGAAAAGATTACCGCGGCCACGACCAAAAAAAATCAAAAGTCCGAATCCACACCCAAGCCGCGCCGGTTCGAGTTTTCCGCAGGCAAGTCCAACAAGTTCTGGGAGATTTCCCAGAACGGCGCCGACGTCACCGTCCGCTTCGGCGGCATCGGCACCGACGGCCAAACCAAGACCAAAAGCTTTCCCGACGAAGCGGCTGCCACAAAACACAGAGACAAGCTTATCGCGGAAAAGACGGAGAAAGGTTACCGGGAGGTGGATTCCGGCGATTGAGGGAGTCGAGCTCGGACTGAAATTGGTTGCCGATAGCCGGGGAGTGATGGTAAGATGGTTAAGTTGCGATTGGGAGGAAGAATATGGGTCAAGCTGACATTGTTAACCTGTTGCAAAAACGTCCCTTTCAACCGTTTCGCCTCCGGTTGTCGGATGAAACAGTTTACGAGATTCGACATCCGGAGTTGGTGCTGGTCACGCCTTCCAGCGTCATTGTGGGTGTTCCGGCCAAGGATGCCAAGCCGCGGGCGGTTGGGGACTATGTGATTGTCTCGCTTTATCACGTCGTGAAACTGGAACCGTTGGCCGAACGTCGAACGAAGTAGTCAGAGTGGGGGGGGTGTATTGGCGTGGATGAAGTCCTTATCAAGATCAAGAGGCTGGTCCTGAAGAGGAAAGTCGTCTTTACCGATAAGGCCGCGGAGGAAATGGCCCGCGATGATTTAGATGAAGATTTGGTTTGCGAAGCCATCCTCAACGCACCTGCAATAAAAAAACGCCTTCGCTCCGCCAATCCCTGGACAGGCAAAAAGGAAAACTTGTACGTTCTTGTCGGGATGACTTTCGATGGATTGGTGATCTATACAAAAGGGAAGATCGTCAAGAAAGAAAACCGGGAAAGCTTCTATGTCCTCATTTCCTCGAAAAAGAGTGTTAACTAGCGACAAAGCGGGCGATTCCTTCACGGAGTTGCCTTGCGCGGTATGCGCTAAGGAATCCACGGTTAGCCGCGTGAAACGAAATTATCGGTTTTCCAATGGCACCGTGGCCCGCAACCTTTCCTTTTTTCAGTGCCGCCATTGCGGCGCGGTTTTTTTTGATCTCGCCGCCATGAAGGAAATTCGCCGGCAACGCCAGGAGAAGATGCGGAAACCGGCTGGATGAGCCTGCGAGAAAAACCCAAGGCCGCAGCGGGTTCATGGCCTGCCGCAGCCTCGCCAACGAGGCCAGACGAAGGTGGGGGTTGTTAGGGAGATACTTCGAGCGGTGAGTATTGATGAGGGGTAGAAAGATGATGCAGCGACGCGGTTTCCTGGGTAATACGGTGCTTGGCGCTTTGGGTTTGTCGCTTCCGCAGTTTCTCAAACTGGAAGCTGAAGCCCGCGGCGACGAACCCGGCGACTTACGTCGCTCGGCTCGCCAAGACCTTTCGCGCCGGCCCAAGTCGTTGATCTTTCTTTATCTCTACGGCGGCCCCAGCCAGATCGATATCTGGGACATGAAGCCCGACGCCCCGGTCGAGTATCGCGGCGAGTTCCGGCCCATGCACACCAGCGTGCCCGGCACTCTCATGGTGGAATACCTGCCGCGCATGGCCCGGCTGGCCCGGCATTACAGCATCCTCCGCACCCTGCACCACAGCAATCGCAATCACCAACCCGCGGGCTGCTATCTCTTCACCGGGGTTCGCCCGAGCAGCGATAATGCCGGCCAGCTCGCGCCCCGTCCGGACGACCCGCCGGCACTCGGCTCCCTGGCGGTACGAATGTCGCCGGCGCCGAACAGCGGCGTGCCACCTTTCATCATGATGCCCGCCCGGTTGCACGATCAGGGTTCGGCCTTCAAAGGCCAAACGGCAGGCTGGCTCGGCAGCGGTTTCGATCCGCTCCTGATCCTGCAAGATCCGAACTCACCCAATTTTCGCCTCGACGCCTTCGAACATCGCCAGGGCATCTCGATGGAGCGGTTGGGCCAGCGGCGCAGCCTGCTGGAAACGCTGGACCAATCGCCCCTGAGCAGGGAAGCCAGCACGCGCGGCATGGACCAGTTCCAGCAGCGCGCCTTCGATCTGATCACCAGCCAGCAAGGCCGGTCGGCGTTCGATCTCAGCCGCGAACCGGAACCCGTCCGCAATCGCTATGGCCGGAACCGCTTCGGCCAGGGTTGCTTGCTGGCCCGCCGGTTGATCGAGGCCGGCGCGCGCGTCGTGACGGTGTCGGACTGCACGGCCGGCGGCCATCACGAGTGGGACACGCACAGCGGCAACTTCACCAAACTGCGCCGCGATCTGCTGCCGCGGCTCGACCTGGCCTATACGGCTTTGCTGGAAGATCTTCTGGCTCGCGGCCTTCTGGAAGATACCGTTGTCTATCTGGGCGGTGAGTTCGGCCGCACCCCGCGCGTCGGCCAGGGCGGCGTCTCCGGCGCCGGCGCCAGCCGCGACGGCCGCGACCACTATCCCAACTGCTTCTGCGGTATCTTTGCCGGCGGCCGCACCCGGCCCGGCCTTGTCTATGGCGCCTCCGATGCCAAGGCCGCCTATCCCAGCCGCGATCCGGTCACTCTGGAAGACCTGACCGCAACGCTGTTCGCCGCCATGGGCCTCGACCCGCATCAATTCATCACCACGCGCGAGAACCGGCCGGTGCCAGTGACGCATGGGCGGCCGGTTGGGGCGCTGCTCAGCTAATTGGAAAATCCGGTCCGCCAACAACAAAGCCGGACCTTATAGGTCCGCCCATGGGATGATCGCTGCAAATCCGAGAAATAAACTCATGAACCATATCAGGCCCCTTCTCGGTGTCACCCTGGTCTGTCTGTGCGCGGCGGCGGCTTCCGCTCAAGCGCCGAAGGAAATCGACCCCAAAGTCGGCCAGGCGTGGGAAAAAGCGGGCGCGGAAGTCGGCTGGTATGGGGAGACTAAATCCGGTTCTCACCAGTTTTATGAAGAGAAGTCGCTCTTCCGTGCCGCCGTGCCGGCATTCCGCTGGCGTTCGGGCGGCTGGCATGCGTTTGACCCTGGCGTAATCGTTCAGCTCCCGGTGCCTTCTGAGGCATTTGGTCTGGCCCTTAACACAACGAGGGTGACGGACGAGAGTGTGAAGGACCTTGCCGGCCTCAAGAGCTTACAAACTCTGGATCTCTACGACTCGCAAGTGACAGACGCGGGGCTAAGGCACCTTGTCGGCCTGAAGAGCTTACAGCACCTTTACCTCCGAGGCCTGAAAGTCACCGACGTGGGGGTTAAGGAAATCGCCCGCCTTAAGAACTGGGTGAGCCTGGACCTGGCTTTTACGGCGGTGACCGACGTGGGGCTGAAGGAACTTTCACAATTCAAGAACTTGCAGAACCTGTACCTCGACGCAACGCCGGTAACCGACACAGGGCTGATGGAGCTTACCGGGCTCAAGAGCTTGCAGACAGTGCACCTCAGGTACACGGAGGTGGGGGACGCGGGGTTGAAGGAGCTTGCCGGGCTCAAGAGCTTGCAGAACCTGCTCCTCATCCGCACGAAAGTGACGGACCGGGGGCTGAAGGAGTTTGCCGAGCTCAAGTGGTTGCAGAACCTGGACCTGAGTGAAACACAGGTGGTGGGCACGGGCCTGAAAGAACTTGCAGGACTTGACAACTTGCAGACCCTGGACCTCAGCTATACACGGGTGCAGGAAACGGGGTTGGAGGTTCTTGCCCGGCTCAAAAGCTTGCAAACCCTGCGACTCGGTAGCACCAAGGTGACGGACGCGGCCCTAAAAAACCTTGGTGGCCTCAAGAGCTTGCGGACCCTTGACCTCTGGGAAACAAACGTGACGGACGTGGGGATGAAGGAGCTTGGCGGTCTCGAGAGTTTGCAAACCCTGGACCTAGGCGAAACGAAAGTGACAGATGCTGGGCTGAAGGAATTTGCTGGTCTCAAGAACTTGCGAACCCTGGAACTCGCAGGCACAAAGGTGACGGGAAGTGGGCTGAAAGATCTTGCCAGACTCAAGAACCTGCGCTACCTCGACCTCGGCGAAACCAACGTGACGGACACCGGGCTGAAAGATATTGCCACTCTCACGTGCTTGCAGGACCTGAACCTCAGCAACACGAAGGTGGCGGATGCGGGGCTGAAGGAACTCGCCGGCCTCAAGAGCTTGCAGACGCTGCACCTCGGACGCACCAAGGTGACGGACGCGGGGTTAAAGGAAATTGCCGGTTTCAAGAGTTTGCGGGAACTGTACATCTCCGGTAAGCGGGTGACGCGTGAGGGAATCACTCAGTTGCACAAGGCCCGGCCCAATTTGTTTATCAGGAGTGGTTTTTAAGCGTGGGCTCGGGCACCACCGCACGATCGGAGAGGGATCATGACGAAGATTACCGGCCTGGTGGGAATCCTGTTTTGGGTAGGCGTGGGCATCTCTGGCCGCGGCCGCTCCCGCTTCGTGGAGGAGTTGGTTGAAAACTGGCAGATTGAACAGGAGGTGCACGGTTTTTTCCGCCGCCGCTTTAATCATTTTTCCGCTGGTTCGACAGCGCACCTTGATGAGGCTCCGCCGCCAAAAAACTCCCTGGTCGTCCTGGTCAAGGGTTGACCTTGCCCCCTTGAAAAGGCCTTGATTGAATGGCCACTTCGGGGCACCAGAGGAGGGCTGGAGCGCTTGCCCCCTTTCGAATTTGGGATTTCGGCTGTCGGCTTGGATTTTCCAAGAGAGGCGTGACCTCCAGCCTTTTAGCCGTTACCATAATAAGGAACCGCCGAACGCGGCGGAATGAACCCAACCCCGGTTTTCAACCTCTGAGTCGTCGCGCATGAAAAAAACCAACGATCAACCCGTGTCGGTCAAGTGTACCAAGTGCAACCTCGTGGTGCAGATTCCCGCCGGCGGCCGGCGGCTGTGCGGCTGCGGCACCTGGTTGTCCGCCGAGCCCGAAGTCGTCGAGGCCGAGCCCGCCCTCGACGACCTGACCAAGTGGCCGAAAATCGAGGGCGACCTGTCCGCCATCGAGCGGCTCAACGACGGCTATCGCCGCATCTGCCGCGAAATGAGCAAGGCCGTCGTCGGGCAGCAGCGCGTCATCGAGGAGCTGTTGATTGCCGTCTTCGCCCGCGGCCACTGCCTGCTGGTGGGGGTTCCCGGCTTGGCCAAGACCCTCATGATCCGCACCCTGGCCGACGCGCTCAACCTCAGTTTCAGCCGCATCCAGTTCACCCCCGACCTGATGCCGTCGGACATCACCGGCACCGAGGTCTTGCAGGAAGACAAGGCCACCGGTCAGCGGATGTTCAAGTTTCTGCACGGCCCCATTTTTTCCAACGTGATTCTGGCCGACGAGATTAACCGCACGCCGCCCAAGACCCAGGCCGCACTCCTCGAAGCCATGCAGGAACGCCAGGTTACCGTTGGCGGCACCAAACACAAGCTGCCCGACCCCTTCTTCGTCCTCGCCACGCAGAACCCCATCGAGCAGGAAGGCACCTATCCCCTGCCCGAGGCCCAGCAGGACCGCTTCATGTTCAACGTACTCGTCGATTATCCCCAGGAGGAGGAAGAGTTCAAAATCGTGCAAATGACGACGTCAATACACGTGCCAAAGATGGAACGGGTCCTGTCGGCGACGGATATCCTGGAAATGCAGGACATCGTTCGCAAGGTGCCGGTGGCGCCCTATGTGATTCGCTACGCCATGAAGTTCACGCGCCTGACGCGGAAGGACAAGGGGGCCGTTCCCGACTTCATCCGCGATTACGTGACGTGGGGTGCGGGCCCGCGGGCTTCGCAATTTCTGGTGCTCGGGGCGAAAGCGCGGGCGGTGTTGCACGGCCGCTATTACGTCTCCTGCGAGGACATTCGCGCCGTGACCATTCCGGTATTGCGGCATCGCATCATCACCAACTTCAACGCCGAGGCCGAAGGCATCAAGCCCGAGGAAATCGTCCGCCGCCTGACTGAGATCATCCCGCGCGATCCCAACGAGGAAGAGCTGGCCCGCGGCAAGGGCATCACCGCGGTGCCGGTGGCGGCGGCGAAATGACTCATTGGGGAGAAAATCATGACTCCGGTTGTCGAAGACCTTGATTTGCAAGAGGACATCGAACTCATCGAAAGCGACGGTGAGCCTTTGGAAACGGAATGGCACGTTAACGCCATGCATTTGTTAATGGCTGTGGCCCGCTGGCACAACCGCAAACGGAAGGATGTCTATGTCGGCGGCAACATGTTCATCTACTACAAAGATCCCCAGCACGGGAAGAAGAAGTTTCGCGGCCCGGATTTTTTCCTGGTCTGGGGCGTGCCGTCGATGCCGCTGCGACCTTACTGGGTAGTCTGGGAAGAAGGCCGCTTTCCCGATTGCATTATCGAATTGCTGTCCCCCAAGACGGCCAAGGTGGACCGGACGGTCAAGAAAGACACCTACGAGAAGATCTTCAAAACCCACGAGTTTTTTCTTTACGACCCGCGTACGCAAGGTTTGGAAGGCTGGCGGCTAACCAGAGCCAAGTATCAAGCCATTCGACCTAACTCCCAGGGTTGGCTATGGTCGGAAGAACTCGGCCTGTGGCTCGGGACCTGGAAGGGAAAATACGAAGAGCGGGAGGCGGTATGGTTACGTTTTTATGATACGAAAGGTCGGCTGGTGCCCGATTTTGCCGAGGCGGAACGCAAGCGTGCCGAAGCAGAACGCCAGCGTGCCGAGGCCGCCGAGGCAGAACTGGCTCGCCTCAAGGCCCAACTTCGCAAGAACAGCAAACCCAACGGGAAAAACCAATGACCTCCCCCGCCGACGACAAAGCCGCTGAAGAAATCGTCCGCCGCCTGACCGAGATCATCCCCCGCGATCCGAACGAGGAAGAGCTCGCCCGCGGCAAGGGCATCACGGCAGCGGTGCCGGTGGCGATGGCGGCCAAGTAATCCGTTTAGCGGGGAGCCGAAGGCGACGGCGGACTGACCATGACATGCCGGGGCGGCAAAACTTGAGGAGAAGTACCATGTCACCCATCGTGGAAACGGATGTCGCGGACATGCTTCGGTCATACCCGCCCCCGGACGGCTTCCTGCCACCTCCATTCCCCTTCGCCGAAATCGACAAGGAGTGGACTTCCGACAAACTCGAGTACAGCGATGGAGAACCCATGGACTCCGACTGGGAACGCATGGCCATCGCGCTTCTTATCGACAGCACCCGCTACTTCTTTCGAGCGCGCAACGACTTCTATTGCGCCGGCGACATGTTCATCTATTATGGAAAACCGGCGCGGAAACGCCGCTGCCGGGGGCCCGACTTTTACCTCGTGTGGGGAGTGGACCCAACGGAATTGCGCAAGAGTTGGGTGCAATGGGAGGAGAACGGCCGACTGCCCAACGTCATCATCGAGCTGCTGTCCCAGCGCACGCGGATCGCCGACCTGACGTTGAAAAAGGACATTTACGAGCAAAAATTCAAGACCCCGGACTACTTTTGCTATGACCCCGAAACCCGGCAACTGATTGGCTGGCGTCTCGGCGAGAGGGGCTACGCCCCGCTCGAAACCGACGCTCAAGGCCGGCTGTGGTGCCAGGAACTTAGTCTGTGGGTCGGCATTTGGGAAGGCTCCTATCTCGATCGCCCGTCGGTCTGGCCGCGCTTCTTTGATCGCGCTGGGCGGCTGGTTCCAACCTTTGCCGAAGCGGCGGAAGCGAAGCTGGCTTTGACTCGGAAGAAGCTCGCCCGCTTGAAAGCTCAGGTGAAAAAGGCGAACAAGCCGAATGGCAAGAAAAAGGAATCCTCGTGACCACTCCGGTGGCACCAGAGAAACATCGACAACTCCCAGTCCCCGCTGGCTCGGAGACTTCGTTGTGGTTAGTATTCGTGGCTTCAGCCGTCCTCTCGATTTACCCGGCCCGGCGGCGGTTGTCCGCGTCCTTGAGGTAGGCGGCGATGATGGGCCCGGCGGCGCCGTCGGCGATGATCCGGCCGTGGTCCAGCCACACCACGCGGTTACAGAATTTTTCCAATAGCGGCAGGTTATGGCCCACCATGGCCACGATCTTGGCCCGATGCATGAATTCCTGCATGCGCTCGTGGGCCTTTTTCTGAAAGGCCACGTCGCCGGCGGCGAACACCTCATCGATGAGCAAGATTTCCGGCGCGCTGGAGGTGGCGATGGAAAAAGCCAGGCGGAGGATCATGCCGGTGGAATAGCAGCGCAGGGGCAGGTCGAGAAATTCGCCCAGCTCGCTGAACGCGGCGATGCCCGCGACCTTGGCCTTGAGCGAAGCGGGCGTTTCGCCTTGCAGGTAGCCGCGATAGGAGATGTTTTGCCAGCCGCTGGCTTCCAGCTCAAAGCCGACGCCGACGTCGAAGAGCGAGCAAATGGAGCCGTCCACCGCGCGCCGGCCGGCGGCGATGGGATAAATGCCGGCGATGGTCCGCAACAGGGTGCTCTTGCCCGCGCCGTTGTAGCCGATGATGCCGACCCGGTCGCCGTCCTGGACGCGCAGGGAAACCTGCCTTAAAGCCTGTACGTGCCGGGGCCCCTTCTTGGGAGTCTTGCGGAATAGCCCGGTGAGCAGCGCCTCCTTGAGCGTGTCGCCCGGATGCCTGACCGGGTAGATGAGATCGACGTTGTTCAGTTCAATCCGGGCCATCTTATCCTTTCGTTGGTGGAGTGGTGAGACCACTCACCACACCACTCCACCACTCACCAAACTACAGCCAGAAGACCAAGGTCCGTTCGAGCCAGCGCAGACTGGCCATGGCGAGTATGCCGACGCCGGCCAGCAAAAGGATGAAAAGGCCATACGTTTCTAACGCCGGAAAGGCCCCGTACAGCACCGGTTGGCGCACGGCATCCAGCACATGAGTCAGGGGGTTCATCTCCAAAAGCCAGGCAAAGTGCTGGCGCTGGCGGATACTTTCCGGAGGATACATGATCGGGGTGAGATAAAAGAAGATTTGCAGGAAGATCTCCAGCAAATGCTGCGTGTCGTGGAACAGGGCGTTGAAAACGCCCCCCAAAATCGCCAGGCACCAGCCGAGCAAGAACAGCAAGACCAGTGTGGGCAGCAGGCTGACCAGGGCCAGGGTCAAATGCGGTCCCTGGAAGAACCAGGTGATGGCCACGGCCAGGGCCAGGGACAGGCAGGCGTGAAAACCGGCGGCCAGCACCACGCGCAGCGGGAATAGCGCCAGCGGCACCGGTTGCTGGCGGATATACGGCCCGCCCTGGATCAAGCTGCCGCAGCCGCTCACCGCCGCCTCGGCCAGGAATTGCCAAACCGTCAGGCCCACAAGCACGTAGGGGGCATAATCGGCGGCCGCGATGTTGAAAATGTTGCAAAAGACCAGGCAAAACACCACCGTCAGCGCCAGCGGCCGGATCAGCGACCAGCCCACGCCGAGGACCGAGCGGCGATAGCGGCTGCCCAAGTCCACCGCCACCAACGACAGCAAAAAGTACCGCAGCCGCCACAGGCGCCCCAGGTAGCTCCCCAGATCTTTTCCCCACGTCAGGCTCAACATCGTTTCTCCCAGTTCCCATGTTCCCAGGGCATCGGCTTTGCAACGCATTTGTAGGTCAGCCTTTCCAGGCTGACCTCGTTTGACCAG
>CAZFGM010000115.1:0-14384 GCA_964518515.1 uncultured Alcaligenaceae bacterium
TATCCGGTCGTCGCCGGCTGGATGAACATGAACGAGGAGCCGCTCGCCGTGGTCCGTGAGGCGACCAAACGGACGCATTATTTCTTGCCACTGGTGCCGGCGAAAGGGGACGGGTTGATTTCCTCCCTCGTGCCGACGGTGCAAAGATGTCGCGAGTTTGCGTACTTTCTAAACATCCGATCCATGTGGCACCTGGGCGAAGGCCGCTACGACGCCGCCTGGCAAGACCTGCTCACCCTGCACCGGCTCGGCCGCCACGTGGGCCGCGGCGGCACCCTCATCGAAGGCCTGGTCGGAATTGCCATCGACGCCATCGCCAGCCATGCGGACCTGGTCTTCCTGAACCGCGCCAAGCTGGATGCGAAACGAATCAAGGAGCGCCTGCGCGACCTGCAAGCGCTGCCCCCGATGCCCGGCGTGGCGGACAGAATCGACCTCACCGAACGCTTCGTGTTTCTCGACACGGTCATGATGGTGGACCGGCACGGCATCAAGTATCTTGAGAACTTTGGTAGGGGGGCCGCGCCCGAGATTCCCCAGGCCGTGGCGGAGCGCATTCTGGACGGCATCCACTGGGACCCCGCCTTGCGCAAGGGCAACCGCTGGTATGACCGGCTGGCGGCCACGCTGCGCGTCCAAGACCGCGCCAAGCAAGAAAAGCAACTGGAGCAGATCGAACAAGAATTGAAAAAGATCAAGAAGGATCTCGAGGATTCGAAAGACCTGGCCAAATTGCTGAAAGGGGAGAAATTAAGCGCCCAGGCACGGGGCCAGCTCGCCGGCGACTATGGCATCGCGCTTATGATTCCTGCGGTGCGCAAGGTACAGAACGCCACTGATCGCAGCGAGCAGAGACTGCGAAACCTTTACGTCGCGTTTGCCCTGGCCGCTTACCAGCGCGACCACGGCCGCTACCCTGCGAAATTGGACGCATTGGCGCCGAAATACCTGGCGCACATCCCGCAAGACCTCTTCAGCGGCAAGGCGCTCATTTATCGGCCGATTCAGAAGGGCTATTTGTTATACAGCGTCGGCCCGAACGGCCTGGACGACGGCGGGCGAGAACTCGGCATGGGCGGCGATGATGTGCGTGTGTCCATGCCGGGGCCGTAGTTGCCAGCGATTCACTTAGGAGAATTGGCCATGCCGCCATTGGTGACTTACACGCAATTACGTCAACTGCTTCGGGACTTGGGTTTCGACGAGGAATCAGGCGAGCACCTCGTTTTTCGCCATTCCAGGACGGGGACGCTCGTGCGTTTGGCTTGGCATGAGCCTGGCGAAGCCGTGCTCGAACGCGACCTGGTGAAGGTCCGCGTCTTACTGGATTCCAAGGGCCTACTTGATGCCGCAGCGTTCAATCAGTGGCTGCTGAACAAGCAAGGAACCCGCGGTTGGCTAAGCAAACGAACTGATCGAGGTGTGAGAAGTTTCCTGAATTGCTTGAATTGTGAGTTGTAGACTTCTTGGAAATGAACCCATGCGGATCGATAAACCGGGCCCCAGCGAGCCGGTCCTCCCCTCATCGGCGGACCGTAGCCATTTGCCGTTCCTTTCGGAAACCATGGGCAAAGGCATTGCAGCCCAAGAAAATCTTCTCGAGGTTCCCACCAGGGAAGACACTCGTCCGGCCAGTGACGCCGCCGGCCACCGACCCGCGGGCGCCCCCGTCCACGAAGCCTTGCTCTTTCAACGGCTGCGCTGGCGGCTGTGGCGCAATGCCCTGCACGTCTTGTTGCGCCGGTCCCTGGTGCGCGTGCTAACCATCTTTTTGTGCAGCCTGGTCGTGTGGGGAAGCTTTTTCGCCCTCAGTTACCTGGCCTTTTATGAGCTGAAAACGCGGTGGAAAATCCCGCCCGACTTTCTCATGTTCGGGCTGGTTTTCGATTTGCTGTTTATCTGCTTGACGGTGCTGCTGATTTTTTCCACCGGCATTATCTTGTACAGCAGCCTGTTCGCCTCGGAAGAGACGGCGTTTTTGCTCACCACGCCGGCCCGCACCGATCAGGTGTTCGCCTACAAATTTCAAAGTGCCCTGGCTTTTTCCAGCTGGGCCTTCGTGCTCCTGGGCAGCCCGATCCTGATCGCCTACGGCCTCACCGTCGGCGACGGGGCGCCGTGGTATTTCTACCTTCTCTTGCCATTCTTTTTCCTGGGGTTCACCCTCCTGCCCGGCTCGCTGGGCGCCTTGATGTGTCTGCTTATCGTGCTGGGAGTGCCGAAGCATCGCAAACAGGTGTTAATTCTGCTGTTGGGCATATTGGCAGCGTTCGTGGTGGTGCAGATTTACCTCTGGGTCCGGTCGGCCCGAGAAATGAACCTGTCGCGCGACTGGTTCAATCAACTCATCGATGAAATATCCAAGCTGAGCAGCCCGTTCTTGCCGACGCACTGGATCGCCCACGGCCTGCAATCGGCCGCCCTAGGCGAGCCGGTGCCGATGATCTACTACTTTTGTCTGATCTGGAGCAACGGCCTGTTGTTGTACGTCGGCACGAGCTGGCTGGCGGGCAAGCTGTATCGCCGGGCGTGGAACCGCGTGATCACCGGCGGCACGCTGCGCCGCCGCTACGGCGGCGGCTGGCTCGACCGCGGCCTGGGCCGGCTCCTCTGCTTCGTCGATCCGCAAACCCGCCTTCTGATCGTCAAGGACTTCCGCACATTCCGCCGCGATCCGGCCCAGTGGGCGCAGATTCTGATTTTTCTCGGTTTGGCCGTCTTGTACTTTTCCAACGTGCGCCGCTTCTACGAAGGGGAAATCAGTGCCGCCTTTCGAAACGGCATCGGCCTGCTGAATCTGACGGCCACGGCGTTTTTGATGTGCGCCTACACGGGGCGGTTCATCTTCCCAATGCTGAGCCTGGAAGGCCGCAAGTTCTGGATTCTGGGCCTGTTGCCGTTGCAGCGCGACCGGGTGCTGTGGGGCAAGTTCGCCTTCGCCGCCACGGGGGTGCTGCTGGCCGCCGAGTTTCTCGTCCTGTTCAGCAACGTGATGCTGAATTTGCCCTGGCAGATTCTGGTCGTGCATGGGGCCACGGTGGCGGTCCTGGCGGCGGCGTTGAGCGGCCTGAGCGTCGGCCTGGGCGCCTGCCTGCCCAACTTCCGCGAAACCGATCCGTCCAAAATCGCCGTCGGCTTCGGCGGCACTCTCAACCTGGTTGCCGGCCTGCTGCTTTTGACGGTGGTGATCGCTCTGATGGCCGGGCCCTGGCACCTGTTCCTGTGGCACCTGCACTTGGCCCTCCAACCAGAGTCCCTGGATTTCGCCACCGCCCCGTGGTGGGTCTGGGCCGGCAGCCTGGCGGGGCTGGTCGTTGGGCTGCTGGCGGCTTACGGTCCCTTGCGCGCGGGGGCACGAGCTCTGCGCGGCATGGAGTTTTAACGGCCGAGCCGCAAATCCGAAATTCGAAATCCGAAATCCGAAACAAATTCGAATAGTAAAATCGGAAATCGAAAACTCCAACAATCCCCGCTTTCGAATTTCGATATTCGGATTTGTTTCGGATTTCGCTATTTGGATTTCGAATTTTACCTTCACCGCAAGGTTGCACAAAAGGTCCAGTGTCGGATTAATACGACTGCGGCACGTTGCCGAAGCTGCGCCAGAAGAACCAGGTGGCGACGGTGCGGTAAGGCCGCCACGGTTCGGCCAGGGCGATCAGGCCGTCTTTAGCGGGGAGGTCGGCGAAGGCGTACTGTTTTTGAATGCCGGCGCGCAGGCCCAGATCGGCCAGCGGCAAGACGTCCAACCGGCCCAGGCAGAAGATCAGGAACATCTCCGCCGTCCAGGGGCCGATGCCGTGCACCGGCAGCAAGTGGGCGATGACTTCGTCATCCGGCAAGGCGGGCAATTTTTTTATAGGGAGTTGGCCGCCCAGGACCTTGTCGGCCAGGTCGCGCAAGGCGCGCATTTTGCCGGCCGACACGCCGGCGCCGCGCAGGGCCTCGTCCGAAGCGCCTGCCAAGGCCCGCGGCGTCAGCCCCTTCCGTCCCAGGCCCGCCGTCAACCGGGTGGTGATCGACATGGCCGCCTTGGCGGAAATCTGCTGCGCGATAATGGCCCGGCTGAGGACGCCAAAGCCATCCGGATCGTGCCGCAACGTGCACGGCCCGAACTCGCGAATCAAGCGCTTGAGGACCGCATCGCGCCGGGCCAGATGGCGATGGGCTTTGGCATAATCGGGAGGAGAGGTTAATTGCTTGGCCATTAGTCTCTATTTTCCCAACTTCTCCTCACGGCGCGGAGAAGTTTTGGGTTTCAAGCTGCTTGAGTGTAGTCCTCACGCTCCGCGTGAGGATTCTCGTCACGCGGAGCGTGACGACTACACTGCGGCTCAGCCGCGTTAGGTTAAAACAAGAGAGAAAAATGCCGGCTTATTCTTGAGAAGGTTTTGCCAATTTACAAACAACGGCCCACTTTCCCAAATCGGATCGCGCCTTTTCGAATCGGTTTACAGTTGTTCTTCGTCGTATCCTGTTAAAAGATCATTATATATCACGAACTTTGAAGTGATCCGTAGAGGAACAACGGCATGGGGAATAAAGTTGCGAGGAGCAAAATGCTTCCGGATTGTGCCCTTTCGCCCGAAATGGATGCGATTGAGATAAACAATGGGAAAGACGCCATTGGCTAATAAATGAACAAGATCTTCTGCCTCCAATGATCTGGTATGAACGGCCAATCCGAATTCCTGGGCCGCTTGGGCCAAATCACCGATTTCAACCCCCCAATCCTGTTTGTTTGCCAGTGCTTCCAGCCGGTCTTCCCCGATCTCGGTCCCAAAGAAAAAAAGAATCGACCGTAGACAAGCCAGAGCACAATTATCAGCTTTGGTTTGCTTGAAAGGTATCGGCGGCCTTTTTGCCATGGAGAATCCCCTTGGTTAGCGCCTTTCCAGCGGCGAGGACCGTCGCCCGCGGAGTTTGTTCGACCACTTTTTGCCCACGGAGGTCAAACGTGAGTTCCCCTACCGTTCCAACAACTCCGTGGATCGGGTGGGTGACCACAATGGGTACGATCCACCGGCCGGCAGGGCGACCCGAGGCTGGCTGGGGGATTCCCGCGGTGTACAAGGTGGGATAGTGCAGCAGGCAGTATTCCGCGGCGGCTCGCCGTGCCATGTCGCCGGCTCGATAAGAGGGCATGGCCCGCTTTCTTTTGATTTTCGAGGGCACAACTTTCTCCAAGTTCTTTGCCATTCTGGCGGATTCAAGAGCCACACGAGAGACCGTTTTCTGGAAGGATTGATGGGCGTTGTCCGCTCACCTTACCGTACCCACAGCCTGGAGTTCACTGGAACTGACCAATTGCCAGTTTTTTGCGAGCGTGAAACGCCAGCGGGTCAAACTTCCATGATTGTATTCTCTGTCCTACCCCGGTGCCAATAGGATGGCCGCAATAATAATGACCAGCATGCCGGCCAACAGAGGCGGGGCCACGCGTTTGACCAGGACCAGCGGATCGGTCTTGGTCATGCTGGCGCACATCAATACCACGGCGGCAACGGGGGACATGGTGCGGCCGGCGGCGGCGCCCAGGGATACGACGGCGCCGACGTGGGCCGGGTCCATGTCCAGGCGCAAGGTCGCCTCGGCGAAGAAGGGGAACAGACTTTGCGCCGTGGCCATGCCCGAACCGCACAACATGCCAAAACCCAGGGACAAAACCCCCGCCGCCGGCAGCAGTAGCTGGGGCGCCTCGCGGCTAACATCGCCGATGACCTGGGCGATGCCGATCATCTTGATGCCCTCGCCGAAACACGAGGCGGCGACGATGAGGGAAATGATGTGCGTGAAGCCGAAACCCGCCCCTTCGAAAAACGCGCTGGCGGCGCCGGCGGCTTTGTGGCGCACCACCAGGGCCGCCACGGCCGCGCCCACCAGCATGGAGGCGCCGATGAGCCGGCTATCCTGCCGCTCGGCGGTGTCCGGGTCCTGCAACCAGTCCCAAACATCGAACACCTGGAAGGGTTCCGCGGTGAGATACAGCAGAAGCAAAGGAAGCAGCGGCACCAGGGCCATGAGCAGGTTGACCCGGAACGGTTCCGCGGGCGGCGCCGCGCTCTCTCCCTCCCTTACCAGCCCCCCCTCACCCTGCCCTCTCCCCCCAGGGGAGAGGGTTGGAGGTTGGCCATCGGGGATAAGGAGTTGTTGTCCGTTGCGGGCTTCCGCGCGATGCGCCAGAAACCAGAACACGGCGGTGGCCACCGCCAGGCCCAGCAAATTGAGGGGCAAAACGCGCTGTACGCAGTCCACACTTTGCAACTTCGGCGGCGGTTGCTGGAGGACGCCGGCTTTCACCAGGGCGGCGCCCGCTTTTTCGGTTTCCACGACGGTGGTGCGCAACTCCGGTGCGCCTGGGTTCAACAGCTCGCCGCCGATCGAACAACCGAGCAACAGCGCGGCGCCGATCGTGGCCGGCGAAATCCGCGCCGCGGCCAGCACCGGAATCACCACCATCCCGATCGTCACCGCCGTGCTCGTTTGACTGACGATGGGCATATTGACCAGAAAACCGATCACGACCGTTCCGGGGATCAATAGCGGCCGGACCTTTTTCACCGGCTGCAGCAACAGTTGGACCAGGTGCTGATCGCAGCCGGTATGGCGAACCACATAAGCAAAACCCATGGCCGTGCAGATGGGCACGACGAACTTTTCATCGGTAAAGGTGGTGAGAAATTTGCGGAGGATGGCCGGCGCATCCTCGGCCAGGGCGCCCAGCAAAAGGGCCGCCACCAGCAAGGTCAGCCGCACCTCCAGCCGGCGATAGATGACATAAATGGTCAGGGCAATAATACCCATTCCCGAAAGCAGTCGCAGCTCTTCCCAGGGAAGATCGAATGGCATGGACGGAATCCGAGAAGGAGTAGGTCAGGCTTTCCAGCCTGACCGAACTGCCATTTCCCCGAGTTTAGACAAGTTGCGTCCGCCTGGAAAGGCTGACCTACAACTAACTTTTGGATTCAATATATCTCCGTGGAGTCTCTTCGTCTCAAGGGAGATCGGGACCGACCTTTCGGAGTTGTCATGACCAAACCCCGTGGATATTGATGAAGTCGTTGGCGAAAATAGCTCCGGTGCCGAACATGGCCAAAGTTCCGTATTGATCGAAGTAATTGTTGGTATTCAACCTGCTGGCGTGAAGAATGCCGAGAATGGCCGTATAGTCCGAATACATGATAACCCGATCCACGGTTGTGTTGGCTAGGCCCATGGCGCAAGGGGTGATGGAGCCGCCAAAGCCGCCGAAAATGGCGTAATCGGAAAGCGGCACTTGGGCCGGTCCATCCGGTCACGGTGATCGTGGCACCGGAACCCAAGAAGAAACTGCCTTGGGCATCCAGGATAGGGTCAACCCGGACAGCATGGCTCGGACCAGAACGGCCGTGAGCGGCGACGGCAAGCTGCTGGCCTACCCGGTGATCGACGGCCTCCGCCTGTGGGACCGAGGCCGCCAAGTCCGCCGGCCTGGCCAAAGGCACCCTTGCCGCCTTTCATCCCGAACGTCCGCTGCTGGCCACGGGCGGAAAGTCGCTGCGTAACGTGATCACCCCGGCAGTGGTTTGGGTGATAGCGCCGGGTGGTTCTCTATTTTTTGTTCTTCTTAATCGAAGGGGATTTCGGATCGAGCGGGTCCAGGGACGGTTCCGCCGCCCCGGCGGCGCGATACTCCTGCAATGCCAGCCAGTCGTTCCAGCGCTGTATGGCCTTCTTGATTTTGGCCTGGGAATCCAGGGGATGGGGCCCGAAATCGGTCCCGCGGGCCAGGCGCACCAGGGCCTGGTGGGCCGCTTCGCGGATTTCAGGGAACGGATCATTTAACAACTCAACCAGTTCTTTTTCGGCAGGGATGCGTTTCCGTGCAATGATGTTAGCGGCAACCCAGCGAACCAGCGGGCTGTCATCGGAGAGCTTCTCCGCGAGGTTAGGCTTTTTCCAAAAATCGAGGGAAATTTTTCGCGCTTCGAGGAAAAAAACCAACCTTATTAATTGCTGGAGTTCTTGCTGTTCTTGGAAGAGCTTTGTACCGAAATAGCGATTAATTTCTGGTATTCTTGCCTTACAAGCTGAGCAGCTCAGTTCCCGGACCCGCCCGAACCGATCCACCAATTTTACCTTCCCCATTAACAACCCCAGACCGGGGATGCTCATTTCAGGTCAATGGTCAGGAACTGGAAACCAAATAAAATTGCTGTTATTTAATATCGCAATTAATTTTTCTTGAAACAAAAACATCTGATTGACTTGTTGTTTTTTAGCCACCAAAAGCATTTCGATTCTTTCCAAATTCGCCTTGATCCTGCCATCAAGAACCCAAGGATTTTTCAAAATTTGGAACTGGATTTTCTGAATTGCCGCTTTATAAGGGGACTTACTAGTAGTAGTAATACTGGGTCCCAGCTGGTTAAAAGCCTGAACCAGAGATTCAAAGTCCTTGGAGTCTTTCGCTAAGGACTGAAGCTTGAAACTAAGGAGGCAATTGATCCAGCTTTACATTTTGTTTTCCACGGTTCCCCATTTAAACGTTTCGGACCACCGGTTGAAAAGAACAATTCAGGGCGGCCGAAATTGGCTGAGACAGGCGCTAAGTGATTTACCTGAGAATCCTGAGCTGATCCAAGGTTTGGTGGTAGGGACTAATGTTGCGGCTCAATTTAAGCTGGGTTTCAGCGAACCTTTCAGGCCACCATTTCGTTCCCCAAATAGATTTTGGGGAAACAGAAAAAAAAGCGAGACTGTAGCAAAACCGGGGAGAGCGCCATGGGCGGCGAAGGGCAAAAACACTTTATTTTCGATCTGCCGCCAACCGTGGATGAAGTGGTGGTGCTTATGGCCCAGGCGGGTATTCCCGGGGCCGCCAACGAAAGCGTTGTCCGCTTCCTGACTCCGACCCACGAGTTGATCCAGCGCCTGGGCCACAATAAAGATTTGCACCCGGAGGATATCGACGACGCGAAGCAAGAAGCCTATTTTTGGATTCAAGAGGCCATCGCCAAATACGACCCCTGGCAGATGATGAAACCGGACGGCTGCAGCTTCGGGACCGGCGTTTGGTGGATTTTGTTCGCCGCCTGCGGCGCGGGCAAAACCACGATCGCCAGGCAAAAAAATGGTCTCGGAATCAAAATACTTTTTCTTCCGAAGTAATCGACGCGGGCGCCTGCCAAGAAATGCTTGGGCAATTCGAGCGCGCCTTGGCCGTTGCGGACCCGGTGTTGGGCCAGATTTGGCAAGAATTAAAGTTGGGCAAGCACCTCAGCGAAATCGCCCAAGGAATCGGCCTTTCTCCTCGGACCTGCCAGCGACGTTGGCGAGAGTTTATAGCGCAATTTAAGCCTGGAAAATGTCGGGGGGGGGGTAGGCGCTACTGGTTAATACCCGCCGCATGAAATTTCCGACACCGGATTTGATCGGGACCGACCTTTCGGAGTTGTCATGGCCGAACCCGCCAGTGCCTGGAAGGATTCGTTGCCGGGAAGCAAAATGGCCTTCGCCGTTCCCGTGGTGCGCCGCGCCGACGGCAGCGCGGTGCAATTGCCGGTCTTATCAGTCGCAGCTCTTCCCAGGGAAGATCGAATGGCATGGACGGAATCCGAGAAGGAGTAGGTCAGGCTTTCCAGCCTGACCGAACTGCCATTTCCCCGAGTTTAGACAAGTTGCGTCCGCCTGGAAAGGCTGACCTACAACTAACTTTTGGATTCAATATATCTCCGTGGAGTCTCTTCGTCTCAAGGGAGATCGGGACCGACCTTTCGGAGTTGTCATGGCCGAACCCGCCAGTGCCTGGAAGGATTCGTTGCCGGGAAGCAAAATGGCCTTCGCCGTTCCCGTGGTGCGCCGCGCCGACGGCAGCGCGGTGCAATTGCCGGTCTTGCTCGTCCGCGGCCAAAAGCCCGGTAAGACGGTGCTGCTCACCGCCGGGGTGCATGGCGACGAATTCGAGGGCATGGCCGCCCTTCGCCGGCTCTGGGAGGAACTGACTCCTGACACCGTGAGCGGAACGCTGGCGGCTATCCCGCTGGCCAATCCGCCCGCCTACGAAGCCGGCTTGCGGACCAACCCCGACGACCGCCAGGACCTGGCCCGCGTCTTTCCCGGCGACCCGGCCGGCACGGTCACCGAGCAAATCGCCTGGTGCCTGACGCAACAGTTCATCCGACACGCCGATTTTTACTGCGACCTGCACAGCGCCGGTCAATATTACTTGATGCCGTTCATGGTCGGGTATCAGTTGCGTCCGGAACCGCTTTTGAGCGCCCAGCGGGCGGCGGCGCGGGTCTTCGGGGCGCCCCTGGTGTGGGGCACGCCGGGGATGCCCGGGCGGTCGCTGACGGCGGCCGCTGAGTTCGGCGTCCCCGCCCTGTACGCTGAAACCACCGGGCAAGGCCGGCTGAACCCAGTCGAGGTCAAGACTTACCTGGAAGGCCTGCGCCGCTTGTTGCATCATCTGGGCTTGATTGCCCAGGCCCCGCCGGCCGATCCTCCGGCCTGGGTGGTGGAAGACGCGCGGCCCAACGCCGGCTTTTTGCAAGTCCAGAATCGCGCTCCGGTGGGCGGCATATTCGAGCCCGCGGTGGAGGTCTTGAGGGCAGTGAAAAAAGGCCAAAAACTCGGAGTCCTTCGCGACCCCTTGGGGACTGTGCTGCATACCGTCCAGGCGCCGCACGACGGCCTGGTCGTTTTCCTGCGGACCTTTCCGCGTGTGTTGCCCGGAGATCCGCTGTGTACGGTTGTGGAAATGGATTGAGGGTGCGGGTGTGAGGACTGTCGCGACGATTGCCAAGTTCGGAAAGTTCCGCTACGGCGAGATTGGTACTCGGAAGGGGATGGCAAGAAGCCATCCTACAGGCTTGATCTCATGGACAGGGAGCTGAAGATCAGCTTTCTTTTTCAGAAACTGTTGCAGGATCGAACAACCGAGTGAAGTCAATGTCAGTTGTGGAGAAAAAGATAAAAAGTGGACGAATGTTCCGCGCGGAACATTGGTTTCCGGCCGTTTGCAAACGGTGTTATCGGATGAACAGGCCTCTGCCAAGTGAGGGCGTTTATCCTATCGTTTGCCGGTGAAGATTACCTGGTGCGGCATCCGCTCGACATTCCCCGCGGCGTCCTCGGCGTGAGCCCGCAGGCTAACTTCGCCCGGCCCCGCAGTCAGCACCACCTCCCATTCCGCGAAGTTTGGCCGCAGGGCCTTGGCGGGCTGGCCGTTGACCACGACCTTGGCGATGGCGCCGTTGTCGGCGGCCACGCCGCGGACCACGATTTTGCCGTTCCGCGCCACCACGTGCGTGATCACGGTCTGCGGCGGCAAATCATCGATGGGATCGAGTACCTTGGGGAAAGTCAGGTCCTTGACCTCGGCCACGCGCGAGGCGTCGCCGGTCAGGGGCGGCTCGGCGCGATAGGCCAGGCCGTCGGCCGTCAATTCCTTGGTCTTGGTGCTGACCACCTTGGCGTGTCGGCCGGGGCCGAACCAGTCGTGCAGGTAGACGGGCACGGTTTTGTCGGTGGTCGGCGTGGGCCGGGGGCCGCCGCCCAGGTTGACCAGGGCCTTTTTGACTTTCGGGCCGAGGACCTGGACGTTCTTGAAATGCGACTCCGCCTCGCCGGTGGGGTTGTTGTCGCTGATCTGGATCATGGGCATGCCGCTGGGGCGCATGCCTTCGAAGGTCAGGCCGTCCACCGCCAGCATGCCGTACTGAATGCTCAGGTCGTCGTGGCCGCGGTTGAACGGCTCGGTGTTCGATTGGCCGATGTACAGGTTGCGAAAGACGTGTCGATCGTAATTGGGATGATAGACCCCGTAATGGGCGCGGAAGAGCTTCATGTTCTCGACCAGGACCGACGGCGACTGCGGGCGATAGCCATAGTGCACTTCCCAGATCTTCATGTTGCGGATGATGAACGGATGCCTGGCGTCCGGGCCGACGCGGTTGACGCCCTCGCCCAGGTTGAAGCCGTAGCGGCCGTCGCAATGGCACTCGTTGTCGTCAAAGCGGACGAACGGCAAGGTGCGAATATCCGTGACCTTCTTGGTGCCGTCGGGCTGCAAAATCTTGAACTGCAGTTTCAGGGCGCTGGACTGGGTGGCCTCGAAGCGGAAACCGTAGCGGTCGTTCTCGCAGGCGACATTGTTGGTGAAGGTATTGCGGCTGTTGGCCCACCAGAAGCCGGCGCCGTCGTTGGCGTCGAAGGGCAGGGCCTGGCCGGGCAGCCGCTTGCCGGTATAGGCCTGGACGGCCAGGTTGCGGTCCAGGACGTTGTAGACCTCGGTGCCGTCTTCGAGGAAGAAGCCGTGGCCGATGGACTGGTAGCCGACGCAATCACGAACCACGAGGTAGTTGGTGCCGTGGATGGTGATCCAGCGATTGTGGCTGTCCCAGATGGAAGCGCCGATGACGTAGCTGCCGCGCATGGTGTTGCCGACAAGATGGTAGTGGATGCTGTAGCGGCCGAGGACGTTTTCCTTGCCGAGGTGGCGGAACTCGGCGTAGCTGATGGCCCCGGCCGAGCCGCGATGGTACATGGTGTGGCCGCGAATACCTTTCGGATCGGCGGATTCGACGACGACGTTGCGGCTCAGGTTGGCGACGGCGCCGCGGTATTCGCCGGCGCCGAGATGGTCGTGGTTCAAGGGACGATCCAGGGTGATTTTAGCGCCGTCGATGGCCTTGATGATACATTCTTCGGTTTCGACGTCCACGGTGGCTTTGCTGGGTCGGCGCGTGCCGTCGGTGCCGCCGTCGCCGCGCGTGGCCGTGACGATCACGCGGTCGCCGGTTTTCCAGCCGTCCACGGCCTGATCGAGGGTCACCATGGTGTCACTTTTCTTGGCCGTGGCGCCGAGCTTGACCCAGGTGCGGTTCATGGCCGCGCCGTGCAAATCCAGGCGGCCGCCGCAGCACACAAGGGCCGGGCATGACTTGGCGTCCTGGCCTTCGAAATACCTCAGGCGAATGACGGCGGTGTGCTTGGCCGGCATGGGATTGTCCGGCGTGCCGACTTCCAGGGCCGGCCGCGGCTTGCCGTCGGCGATCTCCGGCACGTGCGCGTCGCAATCGAAGCCGTCCTCGGTGCAGTCGTTTCCCGGCTGAATCTTGAGCAGGCCCACGTCGAGGACCGTATCGCGGTCGCGGGCAAAGGTGAGCGTGCCGGCCACGTGCACCAGGCGAAGCGCCCCCTTGGCGACGTCGTAGACGACGGTATGGGCCTCGCGAATCTGCACGCGGGCGCCGGGCCCGGGGACCTTGTTGCCTTCCCAGGTTGCGGCCGCCGACCACGGGCCGCTCTTGGCCGAGCGCAGGACGGGCATGGCTTTGGCCTCTTTTTTGTCCGCGGCAAAGGTCGAGGCGGACAAACCAGCCAGAGTGCAAAGTGACAGCACGACCAAACCGGATCGAAAAGCAAGCCGGATCATGGATTTTCTCCGAGAGGACGGTAAGGCGGGATACCGATACTATAGAAAAAAATTTGCGGTTTCTCCACATTAATCGTCTTTCCGGCTATGATTGATACAGAGGTGGGAATTAACGGGAGGTGAGCCGTGAAAAAGAAAAGCGAACGCTTTAAAGATTAAAGAACGCCCCATCTTGGTGGATGAGGCAGATTACCTGATTGAAATTGAGGTGGATGCCAGCACTGGAAAAGCGACCAAACCCATTCGCACGAACCTGAGAAAACCCAAAGCGGTAGCAAAAAGACGGGGGAGTAAAAAGGACCTGAAAAAGGCGCTTCAGCGACGAGGGTTACCTGGCTATGTGGAGACTTCCGAAGAGAGGTGTCCGTAATTCCCAACGAATCGATTCGCATCTGCGTGAATACAGCGGTGGTGATACAACAGCGCGAAGTAGTTTTGGTTGCCGGTCAACTTCTCGGCGGCACTCTTAGCAGAAGGTTCTGTGCCCGTTCCACATCGAAGGGCGATAATTGGCAAGTGGAAGAAGCACTCGTCTTCGGTGCGGGGCCGCCCACGGATTACGACTTGCACGCGGATGGCAAGTACACTTTCTCCTTTCATCCGCTGGACCGTATGCGACCAATCGAAGACGGCGAAGAGTTCATGGAATATCAGAGAGTTTGAAACGAGAGTGAGGTCGGCCAAACCAGGCCCTGACGATGACTTCAATTAAGCCTGTCATTCGCCACATGCTTTTGTGCGATGACGTTCAAGCTGATCCAATCAATCCTCGCAAGGTAAACGTCCTTGGTCTGGTCAGTTCCATAAAGTTTGGTCCTGATTCGCCATTTCCCTTGCGGCAACCGGTGTTTTGCGTTTATATTCAATTTACCGGAGGACGAGGCCGTGGCTACTTTCAGATCGAAATCGAGCGGGTGTAGTCGCCGTGGCATCGAAGGTTTTCGGGAAAAATCGCTGCTGAACG
>CAZFGM010000116.1:0-14380 GCA_964518515.1 uncultured Alcaligenaceae bacterium
GGCATGATGATCGTTGGTGCTGACGGTCGCTCCCACCGATTTGATGATCGCCAGGTGGTGCGCTTGCCTGGCCAGGTGCGGCAGGTGTTCGCAGAGCGTGACGCCGGGAGCGCTGGTCGAGGTCGGCTGGAACGGCCCGCGATACTCGGCAGGGGCGTTGGGCTTCATGTCCCAGGTATCAATGTGGGACGCCCCACCGTTCAGCCAGATCATGATGGTGGACTTGGCGATCTTGCGGCGTGCGGGAATTGCGCCGAACGCGGCGGCATTCGCCAGGTTGAGGCCAAAAAAACTGAGGCCACCGGCGACGAGGAACATGCGCCGGTCCAGGGGATTGTGGTTTGGCATCATGGATTCTCCAAGGCGGGTACCACAAGTTCGAAGGGGCCGGTCAAGGGTGGGAAAGAGCGGAGCCCCGCTTCTGTTCATTGATATTACCCCATGTTATCCCCCGCGGTTCGGCGCGGCAATTTCGTTTTGGGACAACCAGGTTTCAGGCGCACTTAATCGTCATTCGAGCCGATTTGGCAGAGGAATCGCCGAACGGCCTCGCGGAACTCCTTAATCGGTTCAGGGAGATGGGCGGCTTTTCGGGCCACCAGCGCAATCGGCGAACACTCCAGGCTCGGGTCGAGGACCCGCACCTGCAAGCCCGGCATGGGCACCCCCGCCTTGAGGTTCATATGCACAAGGGCGATCCCGAAGTTCAAGGCAACGTACTTGAAGGTCATGTCCACGGTGTAGCTCACCACCTGAATGCGCAAGTCCTTGGGGCTGATGTTGTGGCGTTGCAGGACGCGCACCAGCACCCTGTGGGTGCAGGTGTCTTCAGGCTGGGCGATGAACGGATACCGAAGCAGCTCGCGCAGAGTGATCTTCTTTTTCCGGGCCATGGGATGCCGGGTGGAGGTCAGGAGCATGAGAGGCTCGTCCCAGAGATGCTCGTATTCCAGAGACGGCCTCCGGGCTTCTTCACGATCGTAGGGCGCCACGCCCAGATCCGCTTCTCCGCGCTCCACCAACCCGAGGACTTCGTACCATCTGCAAGCACGCAAGTGCAACTGCACCGAGGGGTGTGCACTCGCGAATTCCTGGACGAGGCTCGGCAAGTGGTGGGAGAGGAGAAAGGGGGTGCCGGCCACGATCAGTTTCTGAGGCAGTTCCGCTCGACGTTCCTCGAATAGCCGTCCCAGGGAGTCCAGTCCGCTGACGTGAGGCTGGGAAAGTTCCAGCAGCAGCTGCCCTTCGGGGGTCACCTCGACGACCCGACCTCGACGGCGCAGCAGGGTTGTTCCCAGCACCCGCTCCAAAGCCCGCACCTGCTGCCAGACGGCGGAGGTCGATAGTCCCAACTCCTGGGCGGCAACGGTAAAGTTTCCTTCCGTTGCTGCCAGGCAAAAGCCACGAAGCTGGGAAAGCTCGATGCCCTTATACTTGTAACGGTGGCTAGACATGGAGAATATCCCGTCTGGTTTTTCCCCTCGCGCCCTCCGGGGGCCGGACTCCGGGCGCCGCTTTTCTCATTGGAAGCGGGTAGTCCCGCGATCTTGGTGTCAGGCACCCCCCGTCCGCAGCACGGCGCGGATGACCCGCGCATGGGTGACATCGGGATCGGTCAACCTTTCGGGCCGGCCATTGTGGAGATAGCTGAGCCGGGTGTGATCGAGGCCCAACTGGCGCAACAGGGTGGCGTGCAGGTCCGGTACGCTGACGCGATTCTCGACGGCGCTGTAGCCGAACTCATCGGTGGCGCCGTGCACGTGGCCCCCCTTGAAACCGCCGCCCGCCACGAGCAGGCTGAAGGCGTGGCGATTGTGGTCGCGGCCGTCGGCGCCCTCGGTGATCGGCAGCCGGCCAAACTCCCCGGTCCACAGCACGATCACCTCATCGAGCAAGCCGCGCTGCTTGAGATCCTTGACCAGGGCCGCGCTGGGCTGATCCACATGGCCGGAGATCGTTTGTATTCCCCCGCGGAGGTTGCCGTGACTGTCCCACGGCTGGAAGGAGGGGCTCAGCGGCGGAAAGACCTGGACAAAGCGAACGCCGGCTTCGACGAGCCGGCGTGCCAGGAGACAGCGGAGGCCGTAGCCGGCGGTCCGCGGATTGTCCAGGCCGTACAGCCGGCGCGTGGCCGCCGTTTCGCGGGACAGGTCCAGCAGCTGGCTGGCGGCCAGTTGCATGCGTGCGGCCAACTCGAAGTTCTGGATGCGGGCTTCCAATTCCGACTCGCGCGGATGACGCCGGCGGTGGTCCTCATTCAGCTCGGCCAGCAACTGCAAGCGGCGGCTTTGCGCATCGTCGGGCAGCGGCCGGGGCGGGCGCAAGTGCGGCACAGCGTCCCCGCTGGCGGCGAATTCCGTCCCCTGGTAAATGGCGGGCAGCCAGCCATTCGACCAGACCATCCTGCCCGAGGTGTTGTAGCCGGCCGGGTCGCGCAGCACGACATAGCCCGGCAAATTCTGATTCTCGCTTCCCAGGGCATAACAGATCCAGGAACCCATGGCCGGCCGGCCCGCGAAGGTTTTCCCCGTCTGCATCATGTTGATGGCGAAGGGGTGGTTGTTGTTATCGGTATGCATCGAGCGGATCAGGCACAGGTCATCGGCGATCGAGCTGATATGGGGGAGGACTTCCGACAACTCCATGCCGCACTGTCCTTGCGGGGAGAACCGGAACGGCGAGGCCAGAAGGACGTTGCGGTTGCCGAGCTGGAAGGTCTCGACCTGTCCGGGGTGCGGCTGCCCGTGGCGACGCGTCAGTTCCGGCTTGGGGTCGAACAGGTCCATCTGCGACGGCCCGCCGTTTTGGAAGAGCTGAATGACGGCGCGGGCGCGTCCGGGAAAATGGCCCGACCGCGGGCGCATGCTGTGGGGAACCGGTGCAGAGGGGTCGCCGGCCAGCAAACCCTCCTGGTGCAACAACCCGGCCAAGGCCAGGCTGCCAAAACCCAGGCCGGCTTGCTGGAGCAACTCGCGGCGCGAAAGATGTCGCATACCTGCCTCGTTTCTGAAGGGCCTGGGCAATCCTTTTTGCAATCCCCTACTCCACGTACAAAAACTCATTGGTGCACAGCAGCATGTGGCACAGGTCCGTCAGGGCGGCCCGCCCCGACCGGTCGGGCGCCCAGCCATTTTTGACGTAGTTCGTTTTCTGATCCCGCAGAAACGCCCGGCACTTTTCTTGCTCGCGGCCGGTTGGTTCGCGTGCTAGAGTGATCCGGTAAGCGGCATCGACCTGCCGACCGGCGTCGGGTCCCGCCCGCGCGCGCACCCGGGCCGATAGGTGCTCCGCCTGTTCGATCACGAAGAAGCTGTTCAGGAAGGTGAGCGACTGCAGAACCGTGGCGGAGTTCATCCTTTGGGTGCAGTTGACCGGCATGATCGGCGTGTCGAATACCTCCAGGATCTTGAGCGGATAGACCCTGCGGGCAAACAGGTACAGGCTGCGGCGGTACGGGCTCGTCGGAGTGGGCCCGGGCTTGACCTCGGAAACGCCGCTGGGCGGGTTGGTGATCAGGATCGGCGGGCCGCCAAGCGCCGGGTCGAGCTTGCCGCCGACCGCCAGCACGGCATCGCGGACGATCTCGGCTTCCAGGCGGCGCAGGTTCATCCGCCAGAGCAGGTGGTTCTGGGGGTCGAGGCGCTCGGCCTGCACCCTGCCCTCTCCCCCCGGAGGGAGGGGTCGGGCGGACTGCCGGTAGACAGTGGAGGTCATGATCTGCCGGTGCAGCCGCTTAAGGCTCCAGCCGTGCTCCATGAAATCGACCGCCAGCCAATCGAGCAGTTCCCGGTGCGTGGGCGAACTACCCGAGCGTCCGAAATTCCCCAGCGTGGCGACGATCCCCCGGCCGAAGTGGTGGTGCCAGACGCGGTTGACAATGACCCGCGCCGTGAGCGGATGTTCCGGGCCGGTCAACCACCGGGCCAGGGCCAACCGCCGGCCGCTCGAACCCCCCGTTCCCCCCCTTGGCAAGGGGGGGCCAGGGGGGGTCTGGACCTGTGTGGGCAGTTCGGTCTTTCCAGGCGGGCAGAGCACTTCGACGAAGCCGGGTTGGACCTCGGCCGCGGGCGCGCGCGCGTTGCCGCGGCGCAACAGGCGAGAGGTCGGCGGCGGACCAACGTCCCATAGCGCTTGAATCTTGCCGTAGGCTCGTTTGCTGGCCGTCAGGTCCGCGACACGCTTGGAGAGGTCTGCCGGCTTCTCTTTCGCTTTTTTCAACTCGCCTAGCTGGCGATCGACCTGAGCGTTGTGCGCGTCGATGGCGGTCTTTTCCTTCGGCGACACGTCGGCCAGGAAGCGTTCTTGCGGCTTGCGCCAGTTGTGCACGTTGTAGGCCGGCTCGAAGCAGGCCATGAGGCGGTAGTAATCTCGCTGGGAGATCGGGTCGTACTTGTGGTCGTGGCAGCGGCTGCACTCCATAGTCAGTCCGAGCAGACTGGACGAGGTCATCTCCATGAGTTGGAACACGACTTCGTAGCGCTGCTCGATGCCGTACTGCGGCTCGCTGGTATGATCCTCGACCAGGCGCAGGTAGCCGGTGGCAACCAGAAGTTCGCGCAGCGGGGGAGTGAGCTTGTCCGCGCTGCGCCAGTCCGCCAGCTCATCACCCGCCAATTGTTCGATAAGGAACCGGTCCCAGGGCTTGTCCTCGTTGAAGGAGCGGACCACGTAATCGCGGTAGCGCCAGATTCCTTCGTTGGGGTAGATCGTGGCCAGGTCGCCGTCGAATAACCGGTTGTCCACATAGCCGGCGGCGTCCAGCCAGTGCCGGCCCCAGCGCTCGCCGTAGTGCGGCGAAGCCAGCAGCCGATCGAGCAGCCGTTCGTATGCCTCCGGCCGGCGGTCCTGGAGAAACGCCTCGGCTTCCTCGGGGGTGGGAGGCAGGCCGATCAAATCCAGATAAGTTCGCCGCAGGAGAGTGGTTTTGTCGGCATCAGGCGAGAGGGAAAGGCCCTTGGTTTCCAGTTTGGCCAGAACAAAAGCATCCACGGGAGTGCGGATACGTCCGGGGTTTTTGACCTCGGGGGGCCGCCTTTTGATCGGCTTTTGAAACGCCCAGTATTGACGATCCGCCTCGGCCGCCGGCTCGGCAGCGGACAACTCGGGCGTCATCATCTCCGAAAACAGGAGAATCACAAGTATGCTTGTTGCTCGCCAACGCCGCATGGAAACTCCTTCGGCAGGATTCAGACCGGCAGCCTTCCGACAGCACAGATTCTTGGAGGGAAGTGGATTATACCATGCGGCAATGGGAAGTCACTTGAAATCCTCGCCTTGTAGAACGCGCGGGAGGGCAGCACTTGCCGGATCCTTTCATATCAGCTCGGCAATGGCCTGGCCGCGGGTAAGAATAGGGTGGGGTCGGCCGGTGTTGTCCAGGAATACCTGGCGCGGGTCGATGCCCAGGACGTGATAGACCGTGGCCAGCAGATCCCCGGGATCGACGGGCCGGCTGCGGACGAACTCGCCCTTTTCCGAGGTGGCGCCGATGACTTGGCCCGTGCGCAACCCGCCGCCGCCCAGAACCAGGGCACCGGCCCCAGGCCAATGATCGCGGCCGGCATCCCGATTGATCAGGGGAGCCGGGGCGCCAAGGGCGGCAGGGGCTAACGACCAACCTGCAGCCAGGGCTGGGACGAAGAACTCGCGCCTGGAGATATTGGTTATGGTCGCGGTATGCCTTGCTTTCATTTTTTCTCCTAAATGTAGTCTCTTTTGGAGCCTCGGGGTTTCAGGAGGGCGAGCAACGGTGGGGAAGAGGATGGTCAAGGGTGAAAGAGAGCGAAACCTTGCTTTTGCTCATTCGCCTGGAGGCACCATGAGCGGCGGCGATTTCAATTTGGGACACCTGGTTTCAGGGGCACTTAATCGTCATTGGGACCGATTTCGCCGAGGAATCTCCGAACGACCTCGCGGAACTCTTTAACCGGTTCAGGCAGATGAGCGGCCTTTCGGGCCACCAGCGCAATCGGCGAACACTTCAGGCTCGGGTCGAGGACCCGCATCTGCAAGCCCGGCATGGGCACCCCCGCCTTGAGGTTCATATGCACAAGGGCGATCCCGAAGTTCAAGGCAACGTACTTGAAGGTCATGTCCACGGTGTAGCTCACCAACCTGAATGGGCAAGTCCTTGGGGCAATGGGCTAATTTGACCTTATTTTGGGCAAAACCGCACACCTCGAATGCCGGCAAACCCGGAAGAACCAGGATTTCCTGCCGGATTTTACTTGCCGCCTTCTTTTTCGTTTTTTGGCCCAACTTTTGCACATTTGCTAAAGGCCCGAAAGCTTTCCAGGTTCAAAGGTATCCTTGGAAGCCAGAGAAATGGTGATTGGAGAAGTGACTTCTTTAGAAAAAGAATCTTCGCCGGCTCCAGCGACCGGCAGCCCCCAAACTCCGGCCTTTTCCGAGGATGAATGGAATGCCTTACAAAACGAAGACAAAAAAGCGGGCAGGGCAATCATAAGTATTATGGTTGGCATTTTTACACTCGCTTTTTTGCTTTACACCTACATTGCCTTTTGGGCGACCTTGGGACAATAAAAAGAGGTTTCAGCAAAATATTTTCATCCTGCCGTTGATCGGTCGAATTGCTGGAACAATCGGGAAGCGGAATCCCAGGGAATTACCTGCCTTTACCTCGCCCATCGCGAAACCCTCTGGTGATCCTACCTGTTGGAGTCTTTCCCAATGCCACCCTTTCCTAACCGCTTCGTATTGCGGGACCTTTCTTTGCCTTCACGTTTAGCAATCGCAGCCTTCTTGGTATCGGTGGGCATAGGCTATGTTGCCGCCTTGGCCCAATTACATTTCCACCATGCCAGTCCGGGGAAACTTCTGCCGGATTCGGACGACACGGCCAACATTTACCACGGCCGCAATGGCCTGAGTCAGTTAGAGCGCCTTCTGACATTCGACGAAGGTAAGCCATTCAACGGCAGCGGGACCATGCGGCAGGCGTTTACCACCAGGTCGGCGGGGTGGAAAGGAGCCATTAACAGGAGGGCCAAGGAAAAAAATCTGAACTTGCGCCAAGCCGAGGCGGAACTGCGAAGTGAACGGGACGGGGAACGGCTGGTCCTCCTTGCCTGGGTAAAATCGGGAGCTGACCGGAAAGAATTTGAGGAAAACCACTTCCTCCTGCCGACCAGCCTGGCCAAACACCCCATCTCCAAGGAGTTGGTGGATATTTCTTCCGAGGGTGCAGCCAAGGTGAAAATTGCCAGCATTGTTGAGACGCGGTGTGCACGTTGCCACGCCGAGGGGGGCGGGGGTCAAGCCGGCCAGATTCCCCTGGAGACCTGGGAACAAATCCACGCCTATTGTGAAGTTGAAACTATCAACGGTGGAATGTCGGTGAAAAAGTTGGCCCAGTCAACTCATGTGCACTGGTTGGGCTTGGCCGTGCTTTACGGTTTGACTGGCTTGATCGTAACCTTTACCACCTATCCTGGTTGGTTTCGTGGACTTCTGGGGTTGTTCCCGATTCTCGCCCAGATGGTGGAAATCAGTTTCTGGTGGCTGGGCCGAATTGATCCCTTTTTTGCCAGGGCCATAGTCTTCCTGGGCGGTGCCGTAGCCGCAGGAGTATTTCTTCAAATCGTTCTCAGCTTGTTCAACATGTTTGGCAAGACAGGAAAAATAGTTTTGCTGCTTTTGATACTCAGCGCGGGTGTGGGCGGCTTGGTGATCAAGGAGCGGATCATCGATCCCTATCTGGTCCGAGAAGGATTGAGCGCCACACTGACTGAGTAAGTGGTATTACGAAAAAGGAAAAAGTTACACCCCCCAGGAGAAAAACCATGACCCGACTCACCACAAAAGCCGATCCTGGCAAAGAATTCCAGGATCAAAGCTTGAACGTCAACGTTGAACAGATCGAAAGCCCATCCCTGGAGCGCGCGCTTGTCCTGGGCCCCGGTCCTCCGCGGACTGGCCTGCTCAGCCGGATCCTATGTGGCGCCATTGTGGTTACTTTTGCCTTGGCAGGCTTTACCCTCATTCTCTTTGGCCTGGTTCCGGTCCTATTTGTGGGGCTTGTGTTATTTCTTCCTGCCCTCTTGCCGCTTATCCTGGTGGGACTGGGCATTCTGTTCACCGAGGATCTGGAGAATTCCAGGAAAAACCTGTTAGAGAATAGCCTTTCTGAGGGCCAAGCTTGCCGCTGCCATCAATTGGAAATCCCAGGGCGAAACCCGGTGGGGCACAGGCTTGCACAAGGCCAAGATGCCTGCCGATGCGGTCAAGATGTGAAACCTTAAGGATTGTTTGGCCTGGGTGGAGCTTTGTTAATTCTTCCGCCGTCTGCCGATTGTCCCCCTCCCTGGCAATGATCGCCGCAGGCGACACGGATGAGCACTTAGCTTTTTCACGCCACTTGCACTCCCCGCAGGAATTCGCTGGCGTCTTCCGGCAAGACGGTGTTGATGGCCATGCCGCTGCCCAATTCGAAGCCCGCGGGCGTCGTCAGGCGCGGTAAAATCTGGACGTGCCAGAGGAAATACTCTTTGTCCTCGTCGCCGCGCGGCACGGTGTTGATGGTCAGGTTGAAATCCGGATCGCCCAGGCCGAGGTGGAGTTTTGCCAGGACACTCTTGAGGATTTCCGCCAGGCTCCCCAAGTGCGCGGGTGTCGCCAGGCCAAAGGAAGAACAATGGGCACGAGGTAGTATCCACGTCTCGAACGGCAGATGGGCGGCGAAAGGTAAAATGGCGGCAAAGTCCTTGTTGCTGGCCAGGACCCGTTTGCCCGTTTTCATTTCTTCTTCCAGCAGCACGCAATACAGGCAGCGCCCGGTTTGATCGAAATAATCCGTGGCCACGGCGTGCTTGAGGCGGAGCATGCGCGGAACCACCGGCGTGGCGATCAGCTGACAGTGCGGATGGCGCAGCGACGTGCCCGCCCCCTCGCCGTGGTTCTTGAAAATGACGATGGTCTGAAAGCGGACGTCGCGCATCAAATCATTGAAGCGCATCTGCAGTGTCGTCAAAAGGCGCTCGATTTGCTCGACGGGTTGCTGGCACAACAGGCGATCGTGTTCGGGCGATTCGATGATGACTTCGTGCGCGCCGCAACCGCCCATGGCGCGGAACAGCGGGCCTTCCTCGAACCGGTCCGGACCTTCCTCGATGCGCAGGGCCGGAAACTTGTTCGGCACCACGCGCACGCTCCAGCCCGCGTTTCCCCGGCGCCAGGAGTAAATCTCCGGCGTGGTCAGGCGCTCGTTGCCGGGACAAAAAGGACACACGCCCTCGGCAACCGGGGCGGCGCTGGCGGCTTTCTTGTTGGCGTGGGGCCGCCGCGATCGTTCGGGGGCGAACACGACCCAGTCATTAGTGGTCGGGTCAAACCGGAGCAGCGACATGATTCGACCCTCGGTTCGGTTTGCGGGCCGTCAAACTGGCCCCATAAGTGTAGGAAGAGGTCCGATAGCCGGTCCGGCCGTGAATGCGCCCGTCCGCAAATCCGGCCGCGGACAGCAGCGCTAGGAACGACCGTTCCCAGACGGCGCCGGCAATTCAGTCGGACCAGGCGCCCCGCCGCGCCACCTCCTCGGGCGTGACCTCCTCCTCCAGCAGAATATCCGCCATCAGAAGACGGCCACCCGGGCGGAGGACCCGGAAGGTCTCGGCCAGGGCCCGCGGCTTGTCCGGGCAGAGGTTGAAGACGCCGTTGGAAATGGCCACGTCCACTGCGGCGTTGTTCAGGGGCAAGTTTTCCAGATTCCCCGGGCGAAATTCGATATTGGCAGCCCCGGCGGCGGCGGCATTGCGCCGCGCCTTGGCCAGCATGGCTTCCGTCATGTCCACGCCGATGACTTTGCCCGAGGGGCCAACCCGGCGGGCGGCCAGGATGCTGTCCAGGCCGGCGCCGCAACCCAGATCCAGCACCGTATCCCCCGGCCGGATTTCCCCCAGGGCCAAGGGATTACCGACGCCGCAAAAAGACTCCACCACCTGAGCCGGCAAGTTTTCCAGCTCCCGCGGGTCGTAGCCCAGGCGCCGGGCACTCTCCGGGCCCAAGGGGAATTTCTTTTCCTGCTCTGGAGCAAGGGCAATTCGGCGGAACCGCTCCTCGATAGCACGCTGGATGTCTTCGGCCATGATTTCCCTCGTGAGACCTCACGCATGTGGGGTAGGTTTCCAAAGTGCCAGATGAGCAAGTCCAATGCCAGAAAAAGGAAAGACAAGCCCATCGGGAATGCTTCGCAACCAAGAAAGTGACCAGGGTTCATCCAGGCAACTCACGACAGGCGGAAAAGGACGTGTCGCCAGTGGATAATGCCATAAATCTTTATTTACCTCCAATTTAGGTTTATGCTTTATCCACTCGCATCAAAACCGTTCCCACGCTCTAAACAATGAATCAGGTCAAAAAACCGACCTCGGCATTGCTCAAAATCCAAAGTTAAAAAACCGCTTATTTCCAGGATAATAAAAGGAACCCTTGGAGAATCTATGCGGGGGGACAAGAGCACGGAAGAGATTTGGCCCTATGATTGTGCGAACTCGCCCAGAGATGTGCATCCTCGCCCAAGAGCATGAACCGACTTTTCCACAAGCGGACAACACCACTCTTTTCAGGACACTTCAATGTCGTTGGCGAGAATCGGCATCCGCGTCGCTTCCATGATCGCATGTTGGGCCAATTGCTTGGCGTAATAGGTGGGGGCATGGCCTTGCAGGATCAGGCCGTTCCCTTGAACCAGCAGGTAAAAATCGCGCACCCTTCCGTTCAAGCGGCGGTGCACGTGCTCCTCCAAGCGGTCAATCTCGTCTTGGCGCGGGAAGGCCACATTCTCTTCGATATGGCAAATCATGTCCCACCTTCTTCGGGCGTCAGCCGTTAAGAAATTATCCGAAAACTCGTAGTCGCAGGCTTTAGCCTGCGAAACCCCGTACCCTGAAGGGTGCGGCTACCAGAAAAAAGAGTTTGCCGATAATTGCTAATGGACCGGAGCAGCCTTCACCCAATCGGGCCGGATAGCCAATTCCGCGCGGCGCTCGTGGATTTCCTGGCGGTCCACGGAAACGGAAGGCGGGGCACTGATCCCCAGCCGAACTTTGTCGCCCTTGACGGACACGACCATGACCCGGATGTTCCCGTCAATCACGATTTCCTCGCCCATGCGCCGTGAAAGAACCAACATGATTCATCCCTCCCTGAAATTGTTGTGGATCAGCCGTTCCATGTACTGTTGGACTGATCCGGAAAAAAATCCTCGACGGTTTACGAAAAGCCGTTGAGCGGCAATCATTGCCGCGGAAAAATGGTCCGGCGGGAACCACCACGTCCGGTCGGCGGCAGAAACAAAAAAAGCTCCGTCTGGGGTACAATACCCACCCAGAGGAGCTTTCATAGCTTGGTGAAACTACCCGTCGCGAGCAGATTCGTGAGCTGAGTGTATGATTTTAGTTGCCATGGTGTCAAGCCTAATCCGGATATTTTTTTTCGGATCGACAAGTTCGTAGTGCGGGCTTGCTTTCCTTTTGGCCCCGTGCTCGAAAGGGGAAAAAGTCTCCATTGATGGCATGACCTCCCGCCTCAGTGCAATGGAAGATTTGACTCATGGCCCGTAAACCATCAAGGCCGCTTTTCCAGCGGCACATATGCCTGGTTGGTCTTGAGTTAGCTACATTCGCACACCTTGAAATTTCGGTGGACATCACCGAATTTTCAAGGTACCTTGGTTGGCATGTTGAATCGCCGGCAGGAACTCGATACCCTGGCCCGTCTGCTGCGCCACCAGCCGGTGGTGGCCATCGTCGGAGCACGTCAGGTCGGCAAGACCACCTTGGCGCGGGCCTTCTTGGCCCAGACCGGCAAACCTTCGGCTTATTTCGACCTGGAAAACACCTGGCCCGGCTCGCCGACCCGCTGCTGGCGCTCAAAGAGCTGCGCGGGCTGGTCATTGATGAAGTACAGCGGCTACCGGGCCTTTTTCCCGTGCTTCGCGTGCTGGCGGACCGGCCGGGCACGCCGGCCCGATTCCTCCTTTTGGGCAGCGCCGGCCCGGGGCTATTGCGGCAGACCGCCGAAACCCTGGCCGGCCGCATCACCTACCACGAGTTGGGCGGTTTTGCTCTGGATGAAGTGGGAGCGAAAAACCAGGCCCGCTTGTGGCTGCGCGGCGGCTTTCCCCGCGCCTACCTGGCCGCTTCGAGAGGTCAAAGCCACGACTGGCGCCGGGGATTCATCCGCACCTTTCTGGAACGCGATCTGCCCCAGCTCGGCATCACCATCAACGCCGCCACGCTGCACCGCTTCTGGACCATGCTGGCCCATTATCACGGTCAGACCTGGAACGCCTCGGAATTCGCCCGTTCATTCGGGGTGGCCGATACGACCGTCCGGCATTATCTCGATGTGCTGACAAGCAGCCTGGTCCTGTGTCAGTTGCCGCCCTGGTTTGAGAACGTCGGCAAAAGACAGGTCAAGGCGCCCAAGGTTTTCCTTCGCGATTGCGGTTTGCTGCACACCTTGCTCAATATCCGTTCCCGCGACGATCTGGAGGGCCATCCAAAGGTCGGGGCTTCCTGGGAAGGGTTTGTGCTGGAACAACTGAGGCGCCGTCTGCAGGTGGAAGCCGAGGAATGTTTTTTCTGGGCCACGCATGCCGGCGCCGAGCTGGACTTCCTGGTAGTTCGCGGCCGCCGGCGCTGGGGTTTCGAAATTAAGCGCACCAGCTCTCCGGCGATCACTCCCTCCTTGCGGATCGCCTTGAACGACTTGAAGCTCCAACATCTGGTTATCATTCACGGCGGCGAACACACTTTTTCCCTGGACAAAAAAGTGCGGGCCGTGCCTTTGACCCGGCTGCTGAAGGACATTCAACCGCTTCCTTGACTTTGGGATGATCGCAGCATGAGGTTGCTGACCGTCAAGGCCGCTTCTCCAGCGGCACGTACGCCTGGTTGGTCTTGCCGACGTAGATTTGCTCGGGGCGGTAGATGCGGTTGTTGACGAGTTGTTCGAGCCAGTGGGCCAGCCAGCCGGCGACGCGGGCGATGGCGAAGATCGGCGTGAACAGGTCGCGCGGAATCTTGAGGGCCTTGTAGACGATGCCGGAATAGTAATCGACGTTGGGGTAGATGCCCTTGGGACCGAGGATGCCGGCCAGGTGTTTTTCCAACTCGACGGCCCGGTCGTACATTGGCGGCCGGCCGGTCTCGGCGAAGACGTGCTCGGCCAGCTCCTGCAGCACGGTGGCCCGCGGGTCCTTGACCTTGTACACGCGGTGGCCGAAGCCCATGAACTTCTTCTTGTGCGCGGTCGCGTCCTCCACCCAGCGCGGGATGTTGCCGGCCGCGCCGATTTCCTCGAGCATGTCCAGAACTTCCTCGTTGGCGCCGCCGTGCAAGGGGCCGGTGAGGGTGCCGATGGCCGAGCTAATGACCGTGTACGGATTGGCCAGGGTCGAGCCGGTGACGCGCCCCGAGAACGTCGAGGCGTTCATGGTGTGCTCGGCGTGCAGCACCAGGCAGGCGTCGATGACCCGGCGAATGGCCGGCGACGGCTCTTTCTCGTGCAGCATGTAGTAGAAATTGGCGGCGTGGTCGAGGTCGTCGCGCGGATCGATGGCCTCGTCGCCGTGGCGGTTGCGGTGAAAGGCGGCGATCACGGTCGGCAGCTTGGCGATGAGCCGGACGGTCGAGTCCCAGTTGCTCTGGGCGTTGGTGATGTCGCGGGCGGGGTAGAACATGCCCATGGCCGCCACCGCCGCCTGCAGGGCGTACATGGGATGGCCCGTGTCGGGCAGGCACTTGATCAGGTCCTTGAGCTTGTACTTGATGCGGCGATGGTGGCGGAGCTTGTCGTCGAACTCGGCCAGCTCGCGCTGGCTGGGCAGCTCGCCCTTGAGGAGCAGCCAGGCGGTTTCCTCGAAGCAGCTCTCGCGGGCCAGGACCTCGACGGGAATGCCGCGGTAGGCCAGGATGGCCCGCTTGCCGTCGATGAAACTGATGGCCGATTCCGCCACCGGCACGTTGTCCAACCCGGGACGTAACTCCATCTGGCTCATGGTAGTCCTTGAAGAGGAGGGGGAAGGAAGTTTATCCAGAGGATATTCGCAAAAACCCGCGTGGCCAGACCGCGACGGTATTATCGCAGGAATCGCTGCCAAGAGCAAATCTTCACCCTACCCGAGCTTCTCGAGCATGCCGCCAAGAACCGGAGAATACCGCCCAGCCTTATTGAAGGCTTTACCATCAAAGGTACGATTGAGTGCAGCGTTTCCCTCGACTAGAATGGGAAAATGGACAGGAGGAATCACAATGCCTGCGACGAGCCGATTGCCTTGCTGGCGGGGCGGCTATCACCCTACTACTAGGCCCGCGCCCTGGTGCTGGAATGGGCGGCCCTGCACCAGGCCGAGTTGCTG
>CAZFGM010000117.1:0-14262 GCA_964518515.1 uncultured Alcaligenaceae bacterium
GCCGATCGTGTCCGCCTCGCGGGTGGTCAAGCTCAAATAGGTGTACTGGGGATAGCGGCGCATGAGCTCCTCATGGATCGCCAGGTAAGCCAGGTCCCAGCGATGGCGCACGCAACAGGCGGACAGCAGGCGGCCGCTATGGCCGCGGCGGAGCAGCTCCCAGAGCATGTAATTGTGCGGGGCCTCGCCGGTGCCGGTGGCCAGGAAAACCACCGTGTCGCCGGGCTTCACCGGATCGAGCGTGAAATGTCCGGCAATTTTTTCGCCCAGGAACAGGCGGTCCCCTTCCTGGAGGAGGAACAGCCGCGGCGTCAGCGCCGGCGGCCCCTTGGTGGATTCGCGCACCAGAACGATATAAAACTCCAGCCAATTGGTCTGTTCCAGGTTCAGAAGTTGGCCGTTGTCATCCAGGACCGAGCTGCCGATGGAATAAGCCCGGCGAATCAGTTTTTTTTCGTCGCCCGGTTTCGGCGCTTCTTCCTGGCACCCCGGCGCCCGCGGTTCCCACTGGCCCAGGCCCAGAGTCGAATATTGCCCGGGTTTGTGGACCGGCCGGACATAATCCGGGCGAATCCGCACCACCATCAAATCGGAGTGCGCCCAGTGTAATCCCACCACGCGGGCGTTGTACTGCTGCTGGCGCAAGGCGGCGATTTCGTCGGCAGTCATGCGGCTCCTTACCCCCCTGCCCTGTTGCGGAAAACTTTTTTTTCCCGCGCTATTCCTCAGTCGTCTTTAACCGTCCATTGGAATTCATCCTGAAAGTCAGCAAAGCATTCAGGACAAATCCAATGTTGATTGTCCTCTGTGACATAACCTTCTTGGAAAGTATCAGGTTCTTTCTTTACCAAAAATTTTGCCCAACAAAACTCACAATGGTCGTGATCCCAGTCGGGTCCGGGAGGGACATACTTTTTTCTTAGAAAAGTTTTGCCTTTGAGGTAACGATCCTGGCCTGTCAAACGCCAATCTTGGTTTTTCTCCATAAAATCACCTTGTGGTTCTTAGGGTCTGGGTTCTACCCTGCCATCTGGGAAAATGCGCCAGAATTTCCCATCTGGGTCCCGCCAATCCCAGTGTGGACCGACAGGTGCGGGATGGTTGAGGTCGGGATGAAGAGTTTCGCCCGTCTTGGGATTGAACCAAGCTCCCTTATCCCCGCCTATAGGAGATCTTCCTTGCCAAGTCCAGTCAGGGCCAGGAGAGCTCGTACCGCTGCTTGGGACCTTTGGAACGGGTGCAATCGGCCCCTACCAAGGATTTTCAGGGAAAAAGGGCCGTGTTTTCGAGGGAAAGTCGATTACTTCGACCATTGTCCCCTGCTGCAAATGGGCGCTGAGCGGAAAATCCTGGAAAAAACAATGAAAACCGCCCCATAAATTCATGGTGGGGGCCGACTGCACCCTTTGGAACAGGGTGTTTTGGAGTCCCCGATATATTGTGCACATGCACCTATCCTTTGCCAACGGCAAAGCCTCATAATCCACCACCGTCAGGTTGCAACTGGCGTGAGCTCCTCGCGCTGGCTGACGCGATGAACGGTGATATCCCCCCTCTGCGTTTCTCAGGAAACGACATCCCGCGCGCAAATCGCAGTCACTGGCCACTCACGCACTCCCTCACGCCAGCTTCCGGACCGCGGCCCGAAAGACGTCCAGGCAGGCGCGAATATCGGGCCCGGGATTGTCCGGATTGGCTTCATATTCGATGCTGATGTAGCCGCGAAACTTGACTTCACGCAAGGCGCGCAGGACCTCGAGCACATTCAGGGCGCCGCGGCCGAAAATGACGTCGGTGCGTTTTTGATTGTTGTGATCTTTCAGGTGCAGGCCGAAATTGCGCGCCGCCATGACCCGGACCTGGGCCGCCGGATCGAGCTTTTCATTAAACGGCGGCTGGGCGGCCCGAATCAGGTGGCCGGTGTCCAAACAGGTGCCGATCAAGCGATGGTGGTTCTTGACCGCCGCCAGGATGCGCTCCGCCGAGTACCAGCGATGCAGCATCTTTCCCGCCGGCCCGTGCGGATGAATGGCGATGGCAATCTTGAACTCGTCCACCAGCTTGTCCAAGCTGTCAAAGCTGTCCGGATCGGGATCGGCGCTGAGGTAGTGCACGCCCAGGTTGCGGGCGAACTCGAAAATCCGGCGATTGGCGGCGGCGTCCTTGGTGAAGCGCTCGACGCCGAAAGCGATGGGCGTGATCTGGTGCTGCCGGCACAGGTTCTTGACGGCCTTGATCTGGGCCGCGGTGCTGCCCAGCGGCACGTGGCCGCGATAGAATTCAATGAAGCGCAAGCCCAGTTTTTGCGTCTGGGCCAGGGCCTGATCGAGCTGCTTGAAATTGCGAAAGCTGTAGCTCTGCACGCCGACGGTGAAACCGCCGAAGGGATCTTTGTCGTCCTTGGCAAGGGCGGTTCCGGCAGCCAGGCCGAATGAAGTCGCCGCTCCCGCGTGTACAAACTGCCGGCGGGTCATCAGGGTGGAAGGGTGGATGTCCATTGGGATATTCCTCCGTTAAGGTTTGGTCTGAAGGCTGTGTCCGGCTGTCCTTTTGGGTAACACGGCCAGAACACCCTGTCAAGAAAACACAAACAAACAATGGTCTTGCAGGTCTTGGATTGTTTACAAGAATAACCAACCTATGCAACCTGACCTTGCCGAAATCGCGTTTCTCAGTCTTCCGGGAGCGAAACTTCAGGTTCAACTGGAAAGTGGGCTTTGCAACGAATTAGTAGGTCGGGCTTTCCAGCCCGCCTGAACCGCCCAAGCTCAATGAATCTGGGTAAGGGACGTCGGCCTGGAAAGGCCGACCTACAATTGCGTTGCAAAGCCTGGAAAGTGCATCAAATTCAAAACCCGCTATTCAGGTTTTCGGAAATCGAGAAGGAATTTTCTCCCTGGCGAATACGTTTTTATGGTTTCTGGCAAATTCTTGGCGACGGGAGTTTTTATCGCTGGGAGAACTTCCTTTTGTTACGGTGAAGGACCAGACTTGTTTGATCCTCCGGTTGATTTTGGAAGACATTCCTTTTTACGGGAAAATAATTCGTTGTGATAAGGATCGCCAGTTTGAATGGGTCCTTGGCGAAGAAGAATTACAATTGGTGGGCCTGATGCTTCACCGACTGGCTTGTAACCCGGTGCACGAATACGACTATTTGCTTGAAGATTCCTGGGATGCGGGCGTCCATTTTCGACTAACTGACTTGCAAAAGTGGATATAAAATGGACTTGGATCTCAGCCTCTCCCCTCCCCTGCTGACCGCCGACCTGCCCGGGCTTGGGGGCCGTATCAAATCCGTGCCCGAGGATTTCCAAGTCGAGGAGATTCCCGCTTATGAACCTTCTGGGACGGGGGACTTCCTCTTTCTCTGGATCGAAAAACGCGACCTGGGAGCGGAATATTTCCTCCAGCAAGTGGCTCGCCGGCTCGGCATTCCAGTCGTCGAAGTGGGCGCCGCCGGCCTGAAAGATCGCCGGGCGGTGACCCGGCAATGGGTCTCGGTCCCGGCAGGCGTGGAAGAGCGCCTCGAGAATCTGCAAAGCGAGGGCCTGCGGGTCTTGCGCGTCAGCCGCCACGGCAACAAGCTGCGACCGGGGCATTTGCACGGCAACCGCTTCCAGGTTTTGCTGCGCGAGGTACAAAGCGCCGCGGGGCTCGATGCCATCCTGAACCGTTTGCGCGACCAGGGAATGCCCAATTTCTATGGTCCCCAGCGTTTCGGCCGGAATGCCGAAACCCTCCACCTCGGCCTGAGCTTGTTGCGCGGCGAAAAGATTCGCCTGAGCCCCTTTCGCCGCAAACTCGCTCTGTCGGCCGTTCAGTCCGGCCTGTTCAATTATTACCTGGCCCAACGTTTGAAGGACGGCTTACTGCACCGGGTCCTGGGTGGCGATGTCATGGCCAAGGTTCCCTTCGGCGGCCTGTTCGTGGCGGAAGACCCCAGCCGCGAACAAGAGCGCTTCGACCAACGCCAGATCGTCCCGGCCGGTCCCATCTTCGGTCGGAAAACCTATCCCGCGCGGGACGAGGCCGCCCGGCGTGAGGCCGCTTGCCTGGAAGCCTTCGCCCTGTCCAGCCAATCTTTTGCCGGTTTTGGCAAGCTCCTGCAAGGCACGCGGCGGCACAATCTGGTTTTCCTGACGGATTTATCAGCTGCCATACAAGCCGAGGGCATCCGCTTCACCTTCACTTTACCGGCCGGAAGTTATGCCACGGTTCTCTTGCGCGAGATCATGAAAAGCGACGTCCCAAGCGAGGGCGAGCCGGTGTAAACCTATTCTGTTGGCGGATTTGGACGTTATCGAAAAAGCTTTCGCCGGACCGATCGGGTTCGCGCCGTTCGCGCAATAATTTGCCGAAAGAAAATAATTGACCTGTCAGCGTTCTCTTCGTAAGTTCCGTCTTGGGGATCGAATCAAACTGCGAACGGATCGCAGTTTGGCTTTAACCTTGACTGTTGGGGGATCAGCGTGAGCACCAATGTCGACGAATTCACGGTTCCAGAAAAGATCCTGCTGGCGGCGGATCATCTGGACAAGCAAGGACAGTCGCCCTTTAGTGCGGAGGCACTGATCGTCGCCTCATGGCAAAAATTCCCGAAAACCTTCGGCCTCAAAGGCTACGCCGAACTGTACCCCGACTCGAACAAGATCCTGTCGAGCATCATGGGGGAAAAGGGGCTGGCCCGCCGCGGCTGGCTGGTCAAGATGGGACAGAAACTGTACGCCTTGACGCGCGACGGCCGTCAAGTCGTGCACCGCGTCACGCTCGAGGAAGAGGAGGAGACGCCGGCCAGTCTGGTCAAACTGTCCCGCGAGCAGGAAAAGTTCGTCCTGGGCCTGCTCGACAGCTCCGCCGTGCAGAAGTTCGAGGAAAACCGCAAGGTCGAGCTGACCTTTGCCGACGCCTGCCGCTTCTGGGGCATCAGCGAAAACGTGAAAGGGGATGCTTTGGATGCCCGCATGATCCAGTTCCAAAACCAGCTCACGGAACTGGAGCGCGTCTTCGCCGACGCCGACGCCGAAATGACCAACGGCCGCCACGTCGATTCCGGCGAAGTCCGCGTCCTGACCAACATCCACCGCTACATGGAGGATCGCTTCGACCGGCACATGAACCTGCTCCGCAGCCGGGCGGGCAAGCGCTAAAAAAGGTGAGTGGTGAGTGGTGAGTGGTTCTCACTCTCCATTTGCCACTCACTATTTCTTTCCCACCTCAGCCCTCTACTACTCATACCCTCCATTAATAAATTCACGCCGCACAATCACGGCATTCGGAAGCGAAAGCGCGCGGCGGCTCCATAACACTATTTCCCCTTTGCCGCTCTTCGGTTATTATCTTCCCCGAAGGAGGACAAGCCATGAAGGATCTGGAAGGGCTGCCAACTATTCACTATTCGCAAATGCCCGAACCCCCGGCGGATAGCCCAACCTATCGGGAAGTTAAAGCTTTCCACCGCGAATTGCCGCGCCTCTTGGCGGAAGGGAACGAAGGCAAATGGGCACTGATCAAGGGGGACGAGATTGTCGGTTTGTACGATACTCTGGATGAAGGTCATCGAGCCGGGTTGGACCGGTTTCAGTTTCAACCTTGTATCCTCCAACCAGTCCGCGAATGGCAACCGGTGTTGCGGATGAGGTTTTAGTGAAATGCCCTCCCTTGGGGGCAATCGAAGGAGGAGGCTCACCTCCCTTCGGCAATCTGCCTTTAGGTGCAACCCTACTGGCCATGGGAAATCGGATTTGTTTTTTGACTTTTCCCAGGGGAATCCATTTTTTCAATCCATTCAAAGAACCGCCCGGGGTCTTCCCGGATCAGCCCATGATTTTTGAGGGTGGCCCGCACGCCGAGAAGATGCAATGCGGCCACGGTTTCATGGGGGGGCATCTCGGGCAAATAAATGGTTGCGCGCGTGAATTCTGGGTGCTGAAAAACCAACAGGCGCGTGCCGTTAAGTTCGGCGGTTCTCCGCACGTAGCCAAGTTGGCCCAATTTTTCGAAAAGCTTCCCGTACGTTAGCCGGCTAGTCATGGTGGTAAATCCCTCGCTTGATTTGTTGAAGGATCCGCTCCTTGTATTGTCGTATTTTCCCTATTGTACGCTTTCCGAAAAGATTTTTCCTGGGAATATGCAACGCTAAGGAAACAGCTTCGGGGTTTTTCGGCGCATGCAGGCGGAAGTAGGCTTGGGTATACAGCCAGTAAGCCCTTCGCCGGACCGCGTCATAAAGGATAAAAAATACGGGCATGTGCTCAAGGCGCCACAAATGGTAATGGCGCATGGTGACGGGAAAGGAGAAGTAGTCATCCCGCGACCTCTGGTAGTTGCTGATGGTGTCCGTGGCCTTCAATTGGAAGTAAACTAAACCAGGTTCGCTGTTCCCCTGTTCGTCGAAAGTCGTCATCGCCAGGTCATAGCCATAGTCGGTTCGATCGCGGTCAGCAACATGACCACTTTCCAGGATGAAATGCTCGACGAAGTTGACGCTCAAATCCGCAATAATGTGTTCGCGCGTCCGACGTGTTCGCGTCTCCATGGCAAAAGGGAAGGTCGTAGTTTTTTTCTTAGCCATATCTGCGGATACCCCATTCACCCTCTAATCGCCCTTCAATCACGCCGCGCGCACCACAGCATTCGGAAAGCGAAAGCGCGAGCCGGCCACGTAGTCGGCGTTGATCTCGATACTGATCCAGCGGCGCTCGAGCGTTTCAGCGACCTGGCCGGTGACGTTGCTGCCGCCGAACGGATCGAGCACCAGTTGGCCCGGCTGGGTCAAGAAGCGGATGAAGAAATCCGGCACCGCCGCGGGAAAGCGCGCCGGATGCGGCGGCAAGCCCGCGGCCCGGCACTGGCGCAAGTAATCGTCGTTGGAGCGCGTGTTGGGCACCGTCAGCAGGTTGGGCGGTATGGCGCCGCCGTTGTCGCGCTGGAAGTGCGGGCCGATGTCATGCTGCGACGGCCGCTTGGCCGGCTGATAGCCGTCTTTCAACAGCCGCCGCATCGACGGGCTGTACGGCTTCAGCACCCGGCGATTGTCGGCTTGCGGGTCCGCCGTCTTGGACAGCCACCACAAGGTCGTGACCGCATCCTTGACGCGGGTGCGGCGAATGGTGACCCACTCCGCTGGGGTGGGCAGACGCGACGGATTGAACCAATAAAAATCCTGGGCCAAGTGAAATATTTGCCCCAGCCGCAAAATGAGGTGATAGGGAAACAGCGAACGGGTACCGCTGCCGGGATTCCATGCCCCGCCCAGGTCCATGACAAAACTGCCGTCCGGGCGCAACAGGCGGTGAATCTCCACGGCGAAGGGCCAGAACCACTCGACGTATTCGGCGGCCGTGACGTTGCCGTAAGCCTTCTGCCGGCGCAAAGCAAAGGGCGGCGAGGTCATGACCAGCGCCAGCGACTCGGCCGGCAAACTACGCATTACCTCTACGGCGTCCCCATGATAGGCACGCCCCCAGCGCGTAGTATAGGCAGGGATCTTTCGTGAACGGCCCACGCCCAAGGCCTCCCGGTTCCGTGTTTCCTTTCCGGATATATCGCAAGTCGCCGGAGTCACAAGCCCAGTTGGCATAAACCTTGCCTGAGGGGCAGGGCGAAAGAAATCGCAACGAAAAGGAAATTAATGACTTACGACTTTTCTTGTCACGCCAAACCTTTCGTCTTGGCCGTTAAATTCGATAATCCCAAAGTCCCCGGTTATTGTCGCGAAAAAATGCTAGGTTTACTGACGGTGGTATCCGGCGAAATCTTGAGGAGACCGGAATCATGGGCAAGGTGCACGAGATGGTGATGGCCAAGCAATTTGATGAGGAATTTCAGCAAATCCAGAAAATGGAAGTCGTTGGCCGGCTGGCCGGGGGTGTAGCCCACGATTTCAACAACTTGCTGACCATCATTCTGGGATGCAGCGACCTGCTGTTGAACCACCCCACACTCAACGACGAAGCCCGCGAGTTGGTGGGGGACATTCGCAAGGCCGGCGATCAGGCCACCTTGCTCACGCGCCAACTTCTGGCCTTCAGCCGCAAGCAACCCCTGCAAGCCGTCATCCTCGATCTCAACGGCGTCGTGACCAATCTGGGGCGCATGCTCCATCGCCTGATCGGGGAAAATATCAAGCTGACGACCGTATTGGAACCGGCCCTGCACCCAGTGCAGGCCGACCCCGGCCAGCTCGAGCAAGTGCTCATGAACCTGGTGGTCAATTCGCGCGATGCCATGCCGCGCGGCGGCCAGTTAACCCTGCAAACGGCCAACGTGGTCATCGGCGAAGCTCAGGCCCGCCCCTCGGAAGTCCAGCCGGGCGACTACGCGACCCTCGAAGTCACCGATTCCGGCCACGGCATGAACCGCGAAACCATGGCCCGCCTGTTCCAGCCGTTCTTCACCACCAAGCCGCCGGGCAAAGGCACCGGCCTGGGGCTGGCGTTTTCCTACGGCATCGTCAAGCAATACGGCGGGCACATTCAGGTGACCAGCCAGCCCGGCCATGGGTCCACTTTCAAGATCTTTTTTCCCAAAGTTATTCAGGCCCTTTCGCCCAGCAAAATGAACGGACAGCGGCCGACGACGCCCACCGGCCACGAAACGGTGCTCCTGGTCGAAGATGAATCCGCCGTCCGCAAGTTGGAATGCCAGATTTTGCAACACAGCGGCTATACCGTGCTGGAAGCCAGCAACGGCCTGGAAGCTTTGCAGGTGGCCAAGAATCACTCCGGCACGATCAACCTAGTCGTCACCGATGTGGTCATGCCCTTGATGAGCGGCCCGCAACTGGCCAGCCACCTGGTGCAGCAGCGTCCCAGCTTGAAAGTCCTGTATGTATCCGGCTATACCGACAGCACCATCGCCTTGCAAGGCGGCCAGGTGCACGCCGCGTTGCTCATGAAACCTTTTACCCCCGATGTCCTGGCCTTTGAAGTGCGGCGGATTCTGGAGCGGTGAGTGGTGGGTGGTTCAAGCCCCAGGGCGAGTCTTCCAGCCCTGGGGGTGCATGTCACGAAACAAATCCACTTAACTCGACGCTTTCGCAATTTGCTTGAGCCAACAAATCGTTGGTGGTAATATCCGATTTTGCTTTCGAATCATGGTAGCGGCCAAGTGCCTGCTAAATACCCTGGCCATCTCTGGGTGCGGAATGAATACCGGCAAATCCAACCCATCGGACTATCGCATTCCCAAGGTGCGTCACTTTATCGCCTGTGAAAGCGTCGATAAAGCGGCCGATACCGGACAGTATACCCTGATCAATTTGCTTCCTGCCATCAGGCCATTGCCGGGTATTGCTTATCCCTTAATCCTCCCCTTCCTCTCCCTGTTCGCTCAGATGACCAATGGACGAGGCAGCCATTCTTTTCAAATCCAGAAGGTCTATCTCAAAGCGACTATAGAGTTCTCTTGCCCTGCCATTGAAAATCGGCGACAATCGGAAGGAGGAGGTGCAAGTATTATGAGCGTGGCGAAATCATCCCCGCCCGAGGGAATCCCCTTGACGGACTGCGAACGGCGCCTGTGGCTGGATATTGCCTGGGCCGATCAAAATGAAGATGTGCGGGCCAAGTATGCCGGGCAATGGGTGGCGGTCTATGCGTGTCGGGTATTGGCCCATGGCCAAGACCGCGAGCAAGTCCTGTGCGCAGCGGCCGCGCTGGTGAAACGCCCGCAAGAGGAACTAGCGATCTGGCCCGTGAGCAACGACGACGTTTTATTAACGGCTGCACCGTCAAGCGCTGCTGAAATCTGATGCCGCACATTTCCTTTTCCATTAAGACCGTGGCCTTTGTTACCGAGTCGGGAAGTGCTGCTCCCGCGCAGCGGCCATTTCTCAGCGCCCAGTTTTTAAGATGGGGCGGACAACGCCTGCCGTTTCCTGCCTTCCTGGATACCGGTTCCGCGTTTAGCGTGGTTCCGTACCGGTTGGCGCAGCAACTCCCCTACGCGGATCTGGGCGAACATCTGGTTCTTGCTGGCCAGCTCCGTCGGGTCGAATGGAACGGCATTCCGTGCCGCATGGGAGAAGTGGAAGTGGAATTGGTGGACACGCGCTTGTTCGTTCGGACGCGGGTTTTACGCGTGCTTGCTAAAATCCCTTGCCAAGCGGCGGCGGCACCTTTGGAGCAGTCGGTTTTGCTGGGAATGAGTTTTCTCACCGACAATAAAGCCCATCAAGAATTGGACGCTACGGGTGCGGGACTATCCGGTCATATCTGGGTCCCTTAAACGGCTGCGAGGCTGGCGAGAAAAGCGGCCAATTTCCACCAGCATAAACGGAACGGGGAACTATTGCAAATCTCAATCACTCTCTGAAATGCATGGACCACCGTCAGCCAACCGCTATTTTGCCAATGTTTCACCGTTACCAAACGGCTGTCCACGGACACTTGGAGGACGCCATTTTTTCCGGGTTTTCTTCTACCATCGTTCCACCGGTCCCTGGGGCACGGGAATAGGCACGGCTTCCCCGCCATTCCACGCCGGCGGAGCGCCCCGCCCGCGCAGGGTATCGGCGATCTCCTCGAAATCCGCCACCCTTTCGAGAAGCATCAGCCGTTGTTGGATTTCGCGGCCCGGCTTGAGAACCTTGCAGTACCAGTTGGCCACCTTGCGGAAGGTCAAGCAGGCGAAGCGTTCGCCGCGCTGCTGGACCAGGAGGTGGAAATGGCGGTCCATGAAGGTGAGCCGCTGGTCGTAACTGGGCACGGGACCGGCAGCGCCGGTTTTTTCCCACTGCTCCAGTTGGGCGAAAATCCAGGGATTCAGCAGGGCGCCCCGGCCGATGGAAATGCCGGCACAACCGGTGGAAGTCAACATGCGCTCGGCGTCGGCCAGGGAGCGGATGTCGCCGTTGCCGATGATGGGCAGACAATCGACCGCCTCGACGACGGCGCGAATGCCGTCGAGATTGACCTGGCCGCCAAAGCCTTGGGCCCGCGTTCGCCCGTGAATGACTACGGCGGCGACCCCGGCCCGTTCGAATTCGCGGGCGAAGAACGGGGCACTCCAGCTTTGATCGTCCCAGCCCAGGCGCATCTTGACGGTTACCGGAAGGCGCACGGCCTCGACGACGGCTCGTACCAGGGCGACGGTTTTTCCCGGATCGCACATCATGGCCGAGCCGCCGCCGCCCTTGGTGACCTTGTGGACCGGGCAGCCCATGTTGATGTCAATGACGGAAGCGCCGTAGTTTTCCAGCCACTGGGCGGCCGCCGCCATCTCCGCCGCTTCGGCTCCATAAATTTGCACGGCCAGCGGCCGATCCGCCGGGCACGTATCAATGAGCTCTAGGCTCTTGGTGCTGGCGCGAAGCAAGGCGCGGGCATTGACCAGGTCGGTGGTGGCCAACCCCAGGCCGCCCAGTTCCCGCACTGCCAACCGAAACGGCAGATTGGTATATCCGGCCAGCGGCGACAAGCAGAATCGCGTCGCCAGCGATAGCGTTCCCAAGCGCAGAGGTTGGACGGCAAAGAAGCTCGGACTTGTCGTGAAGCGTTCCATGAATTCCATCGCCCCCCCTGCCCTGCCCCGGTTTTTCACACTTGGCGAGCCGAGCCGCGTAAGCGGCCGGGTTATTTCCGCGGCGTCACCCGGCTCCTAACGGAGCTCGGCTCGCCAAACGTCCCTGCTAAACATCACATGGAATCGCTTGAATTATATGTCATTTTCATCCGCGGCCAGACCAATACAACCAGGCAAGCCAGCATGGCGCCACTGGCCACGTCGAGCAGATGATGTTGCCGGGTGAATAGCGTGGCCAGCCAGACCAGAAGGATACCGAGAACAGTCAGCCACCACCAGCGCGGAAAATCGCGGAGCAGGGCCAAGGCCAGAAGGCAGGTCAAGCTGACGTGCAGGCTGGGGGCGGCGTTGGCCGGCGGATCGTCGATGGCCACCATGTTCTGGTAAAGCCAGGCCGTGGGACCCTCGCCCAGGTCGCTCTTGGTGCGTTCTTGGGTCTGGGTCGGCACCAGAGCGAAAACGGCCAACGATATGGCCACCACGATCAGGCCGCGCTGGACATACCAGGTAAACGTCGATGGCCGCATGATTCCCACGACCACCGGGCCGAGCACATAGGGGATCATATACACCCACACCCAAGCCGGTTCGAAAGGGATCCAATCGTCCCAGCAAACATGGGTCACGCGCTCTTTGCCGTCGTGGCCGCGCCAGTAAAGGACCGTCAGGTATCCTCCCAGGGAGAAAACCATGATGACGGCCAGCAGAACTCCCTGGCGGATGCCGCCCGCCAGAGTGCGTCGATCCTCGGTAAAGAGCGCGTTTGGTTGCTTGCTTCCGGCCATGTCCTCTTCCCCGCCGATTATGTTCCGCGCGGTCTGGATTGAGGTGAGCCGAGCAGCGTAAGCTGCCGGATAATGCGTGCAATCGCCGGCGCTTCACCCGGCAGTTTACGCTGCTCGGCTCGCCGAAAAGTCTCAAACCTAACCGCGCGATGCAGGCCGCTAATAAACTTCGCGAAATATCATGTCGAATACACCCACCGGCCCAAATACGTGGCAGGGATCAGCAACAGAAGCAACACCAGGCCGATCAATCCCGCCAGGGCGGTGGCAAGAATAGCATCAAGAACTACCAGGCCCAATACCAATCGTTTCACCGCGGCCTGCACTTTGGCCGGCACGGGCCGGCGAATGGCGTCGGCCACCGGCAGGCCCACGAAAAAACCAAAGGCCACCAAGAGATACGGAAACCAAATCGACGTCGCTACCGTGGCGCCCGATTCCTTGGCCAGAGCCGGCACCGTCAGGGCCAACAGTACGCCGGCCAGCAGCACGCCGGCGGCCCCGGCCAGGATGTTTTGCTGGCTGAGCCGCGCCTCGGTCCGCGCGAACCATGTCACTCCCACGATGTAAACTCCCACCGTCAACGCCAGCAAGGTACCCCAGGCCCCGGCTCCCGCCGCAGCCACGGATAATCCCAGCAGTACATTCAAAAATCGGCACGCTCCCATGCCGATCGGCCCGGCCCAGGTCCGCTTCAGCCAGCCATTATAAAGGAAAATGGCCAGCACCAAAAATAAGGCCAACCATAAAGAGTGCCAGCGCACGCCTTCCGTCCGCCAATCGGCTAGGCCGGCGAACAAGACACCCGCTGCCATCAACCCAGTTCCCAGTGCCACCACCTGGCGTAAACTCACCCGGCCCGACGGCAATGGCCGATACGACCGCTCCCGGTAGTCCTGTTGCAGATCGAAATAATCATTCCAGACCATGCCGGAGCAATACAGACAGGACGAGGCCAGGATCAGGCAGATAAACGCCAGCCACTGCTCGGGCAACGCCGCCGTGGCCAGGGCCCCGAGCCCAATGTCCGCCATGGCCGTGAAAACATTCGGCAACCGCACGAGCTGAGCGTAGGGCAACCAACGTTGCCAAGGTGAAGGCTGCCGAACTCCGGCCAGGACAGATGAGCCAAAGGTATCTGTCCGCGGAGCCGGCGATGGAGGAGGAGCGTCGGAAGCCATGGAGGTCTCAAGGCGAATGGGAAATAGTCAATCGGCATTAGCCAATTATATTGGAAGGAATTAACGAGCGGCGGGGTTCATCCCTGCCGTGGGGGCTCGTACCGCCGGGATAAACCCGGCGGCTCATCCGCGCATTACTTTTGCAGCCATCAAGCAACTCGTTGTTTTGTCGAGAATTCCTCCGACAATACCAGCCGCCCCTCCATCCCTTCTTGGCGGCAAGATCCTTAAAGGCCATGCGGGACTTAGCGAAAGCCCTGTGAACGCCCTACGATTTTCGCGCCTGGGAGGCTCGGCTTTCTATTATGGGTTACCTTAAAGATGGCGTTCCCGGCGAACGCGGCCGCGACCCCGGACGGTCCTTTCTGGTAGGAACCACTTCTCCGGCCCTTCCCTTCCCCCCCCTGTTGAGGTGATCATGCGCAAAGGCTTGCTTTTGGCGAGTTTGGCTGTTTTCCTTTCGGCCGCCACCGCGGCGCCTTCCTGGGCGCAAGCCATCGGCGGCGGTGAGTCGGAGCGCGTGCTCCGGCCCTACGGCTACTACCCGCCCTATGACGGCATGAGCGTTTCCCAGAGGTACAATTTCGAGACGGGTTCGTTCTTTTTCCTGAATCAGGACCCGCGCGGCCTATACTGGGCCGACTACTTCGATCGCCTGGAGCGGGCCCACAAGTTCGGCTACTGCCCGCCGCGCGAACCGTGCTTCCCCAATGCACGCGGCTGCTGGGAGCCCCGCTTTGGCTGGGGCCTGGGGGTTTTTCGCCTTCGAT